>NZ_JBWGIG010000009.1:0-221528 GCF_056312595.1 Pseudomonas sp. GYB4201
TCATCCGCTCGACTTGCATGTGTTAGGCCTGCCGCCAGCGTTCAATCTGAGCCATGATCAAACTCTTCAGTTCAATACTGCAATCGGGTTTTGAGAAAACCCTATAAACTTGGCTCAGCAATCGTTGGTTAAACCATGATTTCTCGCGGAGTAACTTATGATGCTGATAATCTTTTTGACTATCAGTCTGAGTCACAAGCACCCACACGAATTGCTTGATTCAATTGTTAAAGAGCGGTTGGTTGATTCTTTCGTCTCAACCGAGGCGCGCATTCTACGCTTTCCTCAGAGCCTGTCAAGCGTTTATTTTGAAGTTTTTCAGAGAATCTCTAACAACTTCAACCACTTGGCTCGCTTCGATCTCTCGTTAGCGGGAGGCGAATTCTACAGCAACTTGCGTTGCTGTCAACTGCCTTTTTCACCGCTTTCGACGTTAAGATCGAAACCTTTCGGAGCTGCTTACTTCGGTTAACTCGTTGAATTTCAAGGAGTTTTCCGTTTCGGTTGCGCCGGAAGTGGGGCGAATTATAGAGAGATTTGGGGGCGGGTCAAGGGTTAATTTCACACAAATGCCATATAGATCAAAAGCATCCCTGCGGGCCACCATATGAAGGCCACCAGGTGCATGCCTTGAGGATTTCAGGCCTCACGACATCGAGCGCCGCCCGCGCGGCGCGACCCGGCCTGCGGCCGGTGCTACCCGTTTGTTTCGGGCCAATTATGTCAGTGGCATCTCCCGGGGCCGCCACTGCCATGACTGGCCCGAAACAGATGTAGGAGCCGGGCTTGCCCGCGATGCGCCGCGCGGGCGGCGCTCGATCTCAAGAACGCAAGAAAAACAACGACTGACACCTGGCGGCCGCCCCCCAATCCCCCACCTATATATAGAAGCCCCTCAAACCACCCCTTCCCCCCGCAACCTCTCCACCTCCCCTCCACAAACCCCCAACACCCTCAACAACACCTCCGCCGTATGCTCCCCCAACAGCGGCGGGGCACGCCTGTACTCCACCGGCGTCTCCGACAGCCGAATTGGGGACGCCACCTGTGGGACGATGCCCGCCAACGCATGGGGCAGCTCCACTGCCAGCCCGCGGGCCTGCACCTGGGGATCGGCAAACACCTGGGCGAGGTCATTGATAGGCCCGCAAGGCACGCCTGCCTGCTCCAGCTGTGCCACCCACTGCGCCGTGGTCTTGAACACCGTGGCCTGGCGAATCAGCGGGATCAATTCGGCACGGTTGGCCACCCGCAGCTTGTTGGTCAGGAAGCGCGGATCATCAGCCCACTGCGGCTGCCCGGCCACCTCGGCGAACTTGCGGAACTGGCTGTCGTTCCCCACGGTAAGGATGAAATCCCCATCGGCCGTAGGAAAGTCCTGATACGGCACTATATTAGGGTGCGCATTGCCCAGCCGTTTCGGTGCCACGCCAGTGGTGAGGTAGTTCATGGCCTGGTTGGCCAGGCAGGCTACCTGCACGTCCAGCAACGCCATGTCGATGTGCTGGCCGCCGCCATGCTGGTCACGGTGGGCGAGGGCGGCCAGGATGGCGACAGTGGAATAGAGGCCGGTGAGGATGTCGGTCAAGGCCACGCCGACTTTCACCGGCCCGGCTCCCTCATCTCCCTCGGGGCGGCCGGTCAGGCTCATCAGCCCGCCCAGCCCCTGAATCATGAAGTCATAGCCCGCGCGCTTGGCGTAGGGGCCGGTCTGGCCGAAGCCGGTGATCGAGCAATAGATAAGCTGCGGGTTCACCGCCTTCAACGAGGCATAGTCCAACCCATACGCTGCCAGGCCACCCACCTTGAAGTTCTCGATGACGATATCCGACTTCGCTGCCAGCTCGCGCACCAGGCGCTGGCCCTCGGGCTGGGTAAAGTCGATGGTCACCGATTGCTTGTTGCGGTTGGCGGACAGGTAGTAAGCAGCCTCGCTGGTGTTCTCGCCTTCTATATCGCGCAGGAAGGGCGGGCCCCAGGCGCGCGTGTCGTCGCCGTTGCCTGGGCGCTCGACCTTGATGACCTCGGCCCCCAGGTCGGCGAGGATCTGCCCGGCCCAAGGGCCGGCCAGCACACGCGACAAATCCAGCACCCTAAGATGTGATAGCGCACCCATGGCCCGGCTCCTTCTATTAATAGAACGCCTGGATGCCGGTCTGCGCACGCCCAAGGATCAGTGCATGCACGTCATGGGTGCCCTCATAGGTGTTGACCACCTCGAGGTTGACCAGGTGGCGGGCCACGCCGAACTCATCGGAGATGCCGTTGCCGCCCATCATGTCGCGGGCCATGCGCGCGATGTCCAGGGACTTGCCGCAGGAGTTGCGCTTCATGATCGAGGTAATTTCCACCGCCGCGGTGCCTTCGTCCTTCATGCGCCCCAGGCGCAGGCAACCCTGCAGGGCCAGGGTGATCTCGGTCTGCATATCGGCCAGCTTCTTCTGGATCAGCTGGTTGGCCGCCAACGGGCGCCCGAACTGCTGGCGATCCAGGGTGTACTGGCGCGCGGTGTGCCAGCAGAACTCTGCCGCACCCAGCGCACCCCATGAGATACCGTAACGCGCCGAGTTCAGGCAGGTGAACGGGCCCTTGAGGCCGCGCACGTCGGGGAAGATGTTTTCTTCAGGGACGAACACGTTATCCATGACGATCTCGCCGGTGATGGACGCACGCAGGCCGACCTTGCCATGAATGGCAGGGGCGCTGAGGCCCTGCCAGCCCTTTTCCAGCACGAAGCCACGAATATCGCCGGCATCGTCCTTGGCCCACACCACGAACACATCGGCGATGGGGCTGTTGGTGATCCACATCTTGTTGCCGGTCAGGCGGTAGCCACCTTCCACCGAGCGCGCACGGGTGATCATGGCGCCCGGGTCGGAGCCATGGTTGGGCTCGGTCAGGCCGAAGCAGCCGATCCACTCGCCACTGGCCAGCTTGGGCAGGTATTTCTGCTTCTGCGCCTCGGTGCCGAATTCGTTGATCGGCACCATCACCAGTGAGCTCTGCACGCTCATCATCGAGCGGTAGCCAGAGTCCACACGCTCTACCTCACGGGCAATCAGGCCGTAGCACACGTAGTTGAGGCCGCTGCCGCCGTACTGCTCGGGAATGGTCGCGCCCAGCAGGCCGATTTCGCCCATCTCGCGGAAGATGGCCGGGTCGGTCTTTTCGTGACGAAACGCTTCCAGCACCCGCGGCGCCAATTTGCCCTGGGCGAACTGCTGGGCGCTGGCGCGCACCATGCGTTCTTCTTCGCTGAGCTGCTGGTCGAGCAGCAGCGGATCGATCCAGTTGAAGCTGGCCTTGGCGCCCATGGTGTGTCCTCGTCGCAAATGAATAGGAATACCTTGATGCTAGGCGCCGAAAGGGCAGGGGACAAACGAGGATTTCGCATAGCCTTGTGCTAATTTCTCACTCCGAGAGGCGATAAAAGCCCAATAAGCGCCTCCACTTGTGAGGTTGCCGTACATGCGCCGCAAAATCCCCAGCACCACCGCGCTCATCTGCTTCGAAGCCGCTGCGCGCCACGAGAGCTTTACCAAGGCCGCCCAGGAGCTTTCCCTCACCCAGGGAGCCGTGTGCCGGCAGATAGGCGGCCTGGAAGCGTTCCTCAATGTCGAACTGTTCCAGCGTTCGCGCCGCGGCGTGAAACTGACCGAGGCCGGTCTTTCCTACAGCCGCCAGGTCGCCACCCAGCTGGACGCCGTGGAACGCGACACGTTGTTGGTGATGGGCCAGCAGGGCAGCAATACCATCGAACTGGCGGTGGTGCCCACTTTCGGCACCCAGTGGCTGCTGCCCAGGCTCAAGGGCTTCCAGCGCGAGCACCCGGACATCACGGTGAACCTCACCAACCGCACCCGGCCATTCCTGTTCGCCGACACCCCCTTCGACGCCGCCATTTATTTCGGCGATGCCGACTGGCCCGGCACCCAGGCCCACCGGCTGATGGGCGAGAACCCGGTGCCAGTGTGCAGCCCAGCGCTGCTGGCGGGCAGGGCACAGCTTGACGCCCAGGCCATCGCCCAGCTGCCGCTGCTGCAACAGACCACGCGCCCCTACGCCTGGCGCCAGTGGTTCAACAGCCTGGGAATGAACCTGAGCCGAGACATGACAGGCCCGCGCTATGAACTATTCTCCATGCTTTCCCAGGCCGCCATGCACGACATGGGTATTGCGCTGATCCCGCCATTCCTGATCCAGCGCGAGCTGGAGGAAAGCAGGCTGGTGGTCGCCAACGCCCACGCACTGGCTAGCCACAAGGCCTATTACCTGATGATTGCCGAGCGCAAGGTCGAATCCGCCTCGATGAAGGCGTTTCGTGATTGGCTGGCGGCCGAGTCAATTCGCTATGTAGTTGATCATCAAGGAAATGGCGCAAAAGTAACTATGTAGTCCATAAATATGGAAACCTACAGATGTAAGGAAATGTCGTTTTTACGAAGACTGTTATGGCTGCCTGTAAAATTTGCTGAACACCCCGTTCTACATGGCCTACAGCCCTTTTTCCGGGTCATTTCGCGCTATTCATCGGAACAATGTAAAAAAATATTAAAACCCTACAGAAAAGCTGGAAAGCCCGAGCCACCGGGGCTCGACCGGGTATGTTGCGGCAATCGGTCACAGGGTGACTTGTAGTGTTTCGTCCGTCACCCTTCATAACTGGTTGAAGGCCTGCAATAACGCCTGCAAAATGCCGCGCCCCGCCGCAATCAGGCGGGATCGTGCTGATCGGCCGCCCCAGATGCGCCATCCGTAGTGCGCTGGTTAACTCAATAAGATCAAGCAGGAGATTTGACGTGCACATTGGTGTTCCTCTCGAAACGCAGACGGGCGAAACACGGGTTGCTGCAACCCCGGAAACCATCAAGAAACTGATTGGCCAAGGCCACAAGGTCACTGTCCAGAGTGGCGCCGGCGTCAATGCCAGCGTGACCGACAGCGCCTATGAAGCCGCCGGCGCAGTCATTGGCAGCGCTGCCGATGCCTTCGGTGCCGAGCTGATCCTGAAGGTGGTTGCCCCCAACGACGCAGAACTGGCGCAGATCAAGAGCGGCACCGTTCTGGTCGGCATGCTCAACCCGTTCAACAACGAAACCATCGCCAAGATGGCCGAACGCGGCATTACCGCCTTTGCCCTGGAAGCCGCCCCGCGTACTTCCCGCGCGCAGAGCCTGGACGTGCTGAGCTCGCAGGCCAACATCGCCGGCTACAAAGCCGTGCTGCTGGCCGCCCATCACTACCCGCGCTTCATGCCTATGCTGATGACCGCCGCCGGCACCGTGAAGGCTGCCCGCGTGCTGATCCTGGGCGCCGGTGTTGCCGGCCTGCAGGCCATCGCCACGGCCAAGCGCCTGGGTGCGGTGATCGAGGCGTCGGACGTGCGTCCTGCGGTGAAGGAGCAGATCGAGTCGCTGGGCGCCAAGTTCATCGATGTGCCGTACGAGACTGACGAAGAGCGCGAGTGCGCCGAAGGCGTCGGCGGTTACGCCCGCCCGATGCCGGCCAGCTGGATGCAGCGCCAGGCCCAGGCCGTGCACGAACGCGCCAAGGCCTCCGACATCGTCATCACCACCGCGCTGATCCCGGGCCGCAAGGCGCCGACCCTGCTGAGCGCCGAAACCGTCGCGCAGATGAAACCAGGCTCGGTGGTCATCGACCTGGCTGCCGCACAAGGCGGCAACTGCCCGCTGACCGTGGCCGACCAGGTAGTGGTCGAGAACGGCGTGATCATCTGTGGCCCTACCAACCTGGCTGCCATGGTCGGTGCCGATGCCTCGGCGCTGTACGCACGCAACCTGCTGGACTTCATGAAGCTGGTGTTCGACAAGGACGGCCAGTTCACGATCAACCTTGAAGACGACATCGTCGCTGCGTGCCTGATGTGCCGCGACGGCCAAGTCATCCGCAAGAACGGCTGAGGACAATAACAATGGAAGACATGCTGATCTCCCACGGCGTCTATAACCTGATCATCTTCGTGCTGGCGATCTACGTCGGCTACCACGTGGTCTGGAACGTCACACCTGCCCTGCACACCCCGCTGATGGCCGTTACCAACGCCATCTCGGCCATCGTCATCGTTGGCGCCATGCTGGCTGCCGCCCTGACCGTGACCCCGCTGGGCAAGATCATGGGCACCCTGGCCGTGGCCCTGGCCGCGGTCAACGTATTCGGTGGCTTCCTGGTGACGCGCCGCATGCTGGAAATGTTCAAGAAGAAGGCGCCGAAAGCGTCCGCCGAGGTGAAAAAGTAACATGAGCATGAACCTCGTCACTCTTCTGTACCTTGTAGCCTCGATCTGCTTCATCCAGGCGCTCAAGGGCCTGTCGCACCCGACCACGTCGCGTCGCGGCAATATGTTCGGCATGCTGGGCATGACCCTGGCCGTGCTGACCACCGTCGGCCTGATCTACAAGCTGGGCGCCGAGCTGGCCACCGGCGGCATCGCCTACGTGATCGTCGGCCTGTTGGTCGGCGGCACCGCCGGTTCGATCATGGCCAAGCGCGTGGAAATGACCAAGATGCCCGAGCTGGTCGCCTTCATGCACAGCATGATCGGCCTGGCCGCGGTGTTCATCGCCATTGCCGCCGTGGTCGAGCCACAGTCGCTGGGCATCGTCCCGGCCCTGGGCGACGCCATCCCTACCGGTAACCGCCTGGAGCTGTTCCTGGGCGCGGCCATCGGTGCCATCACCTTCTCCGGTTCGGTGATTGCCTTCGGCAAGCTGTCGGGCAAGTACAAGTTCCGCCTGTTCCAGGGCGCACCGGTACAGTTCGCCGGCCAGCACAAGCTGAACCTGGTATTGGGCCTGGCTACCCTGGCCCTGGGCCTGACCTTCATGTTCACCGGCAGCTACGGCGCCTTCGCGCTGATGCTGGCCCTGGCGTTCGTGATGGGCGTGCTGATCATCATCCCGATCGGCGGCGCCGACATGCCGGTAGTCGTGTCGATGCTCAACAGCTACTCGGGTTGGGCAGCCGCCGGTATCGGCTTCTCGCTGAACAACTCGATGCTGATCATCGCAGGCTCCCTGGTGGGTTCGTCGGGTGCGATCCTGTCGTACATCATGTGCAAGGCCATGAACCGCTCGTTCTTCAACGTGATCGGCGGCGGCTTCGGCGGCGCGACCGACGTTGGCGGCCCAGCGGGTGCAAAAGAAGCCCGCCCGGTGAAATCCGGTTCGGCTGACGACGCCACCTTCCTGCTGACCAACGCCGACACCGTGATCATCGTTCCCGGCTACGGCCTGGCAGTGGCCCGTGCCCAGCACGCGCTGAAAGAGCTGACCGAGAAGCTGACCCACAACGGCGTGACCGTGAAGTACGCGATCCACCCGGTTGCCGGCCGTATGCCCGGCCACATGAACGTACTGCTGGCCGAGGCCGAGGTGCCGTACGACCAGGTGTTCGAGATGGACGACATCAACTCCGAGTTCGGCCAGGCCGACGTGGTGCTGGTGCTGGGTGCCAACGACGTGGTCAACCCTGCCGCCAAGAACGATCCGAAGTCGCCGATCGCCGGCATGCCGATCCTGGAAGCCTTCAAGGCCAAGACCATCATCGTCAACAAGCGCTCGATGGCCAGCGGCTACGCCGGCCTGGACAACGAACTGTTCTACCTGGACAAGACCATGATGGTGTTCGGTGACGCGAAGAAGGTCATCGAAGACATGGTCAAGGCTGTCGAATGACGGCTTGATCCACGGCAATACCCAAAACCCCGGCGCTGGTTAGGCTGGGGTTTTTTATTTCCGATATACCTTGGTCTTAGAAACGCCCCCGCCGGCCTGGGTTTACGACCTAAGTCGTGGGACGAATTTTTTTCAAATCACTAGACTGCGCAACAGCTCCGCTACCCGAGATAACAAAACATGTACCGTGACCGTATCCGCTTGGACGCCTTGCAGAGCAAGGTGATGAGTGCGGCTGATGCCGCTGCCCTGATCAAGGACGGCATGACCGTCGGCATGAGCGGCTTTACCCGCGCAGGCGAAGCCAAGGCCGTGCCCCACGCACTGGCCGAGCGCGCCAAGCAGACACCGCTGCAGATCACCCTGATGACCGGCGCGAGCCTGGGCAACGACCTGGACAAGCAGCTGACCGAGGCCGGCGTGCTGGCCCGGCGCATGCCGTTCCAGGTCGACAGCACCCTGCGCAAGGCCATCAACGACGGCAAGGTGATGTTCATCGACCAGCACCTGTCCGACACCGTCGAGCAGCTGCGCAACAGCCAGATCAAGCCGGTGGACCTGGCCGTGATCGAGTGCGTGGCTATCACCGAGGAAGGCCACCTGGTGCTCAGCACCTCGGTGGGCAACTCCGCCAGCTTCGCCATCCTGGCCAAGGAAGTGATCGTCGAAATCAACCTGTCGCAGCCCCTGGAGCTCGAAGGCCTGCACGACGTCTACATCCCCAGCTACCGCCCGACGCGCCTGCCTATCCCGGTGCTGAAGGCTGACAGCCGCATCGGCAGCGGCGCGGTGAAGATCGACCCGGCGAAGATCGTCGGCATCGTCATCAGCAACCAGCCCGACTCGCCGTCCACCGTGCTGCCGCCGGACGACGAGACCCAGGCCATCGCCGACCACCTGGTGGACTTCTTCAAGAGCGAAGTGGCCGAAGGGCGCCTGACCAACAGCCTGATGCCGTTGCAAGCAGGCATCGGCACCATCGCCAACGCCGTGATGTGCGGCCTGGTGGACTCGCCGTTCGAGAACCTGACCATGTACTCCGAAGTACTGCAGGACTCGACCTTCGACCTGTTCGACGCCGGCAAGCTGGAATTCGCCTCGGGCAGCTCCATGACCCTCTCGGCCAAGAAACACGCCGAGGTGTTCAGCGACTTCAACCGCTACAAGTCGCGCCTGGTGCTGCGCCCGCAGGAAATCTCCAACCACCCGGAGGTGATCCGTCGCCTGGGCATCATCGGCATCAACACCGCGCTGGAGTTCGACCTGTACGGCAACGTCAACTCCACCCACGTGTGCGGCACCAAAATGATGAACGGCATCGGCGGCTCGGGCGACTTTGCCCGCAACGCCCACCTGGCCATCTTCGTCACCAAGTCGATTGCCAAGGGCGGCGCCATTTCCAGCGTGGTGCCCATGGTCAGCCACGTGGACCACACCGAGCATGACGTGGACATCCTCGTCACCGAGGTGGGCCTGGCCGACCTGCGTGGCCTGGCGCCGCGCGAGCGCGCCCGGGCGATCATCGACAACTGCGTGCACCCAAGCTACCGCGCGGCGCTGAACGAGTACTTCGAAGCAGCTTGCGCCCGTGGCGGCCACACCCCGCACATCCTGCGCGACGCCCTGCAATGGCACAGCAACCTGGAAGAAACCGGGCGCATGCTGGCCGTGTGAGGCAACACAGTTGGCAGCTGATGCAAGGCAATAGCGTATCAGTTGCCCAACTGTTCAAAGATACTTTCTAAATCTGTACTGCTGTACCGGTAAAAACCCCGCCTCGATCCCCTCCAAAACCTCGATATTGATCAAAAATGCACCATTCAGGTGCTGACCGATACAGTTGGCCTGATTTTGGGTCAAACAGTCGCCTTAAACAGTTAACTGAACCCTCACAATACAAATGAACTGTGCCTGCATTTCTTGACTGCACAGGAGGATCATAGGCACCAGTAGAAACCAACTAGCCAAGCCCGCCACAAGCGGAAGGATGTCAACCATGGAACGTACACTCAGTTCCGACCTGCTTTTCCAGAACAGCTCCGAAGAAACCCGCACTTCGTTCCCACTGCGCGTTATCAGCAACCTGATGCTGTGGCAGCGCCGCATCGCCAGCCGCCATCAACTGGCCCGTCTGGACGCCCGCCTGCTGGCCGACGCTGGTATCAGCGAAGCACAGCGTTGCGAAGAGCTGAGCAAGCCTTTCTGGCGTTGATGCAACACCCCGCTGGCCCGTTTTCGCCAGCAACCTGAATTCGATCGAAGCCCGTCACTGGCAACAGTGACGGGCTTTGTCGTTTCCGTCGCCTGGCAAATGGTTCGTAGCCGCTGCCGAAGGCTGCGCTGGCCTTCGCGTGCACTGAAAATCTTTAGCGTGGGGGAGGGCCAGCGCAGCCTGGCGGCAGCGGCTACAGATACAGTCTTCGAATCACATAACAATACCAGTACAGTTCAAATTTTATGAAACTTCCTGTTTCAGATCTCCACCCACTGAACTAAATCGGCAACAATTGTCTGACATGCGCGTGCACCCGCGACGTAACGCGGCCGGTACAACGTGCGTCTGATGTAAAGTGCTGCACTTTTGCCCTAGTCCGCTCAGGAGATTGACCATGATCCGTTCCCGTCTGCTTGGCGCCTCGCTGCTGCTGGCCCTGTCCTGCGGCGCGCATGCCTCAAGCTTCATCGTCACCACTGATGCCATCGTGGGCGCCACCAAGGCCACCAGCGACGCCACCTCCGACGCCACCGCGTCGCTGCGCGACAAGAAGGTCGTGCTCGAAGCCCGTGACGACGCCGCCAGCTTCGTCGCCAGCCAGGGCGCCGTGCGCGGTGCGCGCCTGGAATGCGCGTTTGCCTACATTCGCCAGCAGAACCCGGCGCTGCAGGCCACCGACGCGCAACTGGCCCAGGCCATCGTTGCCATCTGATCGAGTGCCAGTCAGGTATTTTCTAGACTTATGCGTGTTCCGTTTTCCCGTTTCCTTGCTCTTGCATCGCTGATCGCCAACGCCTGGTCGTGCCAGGCCCTGGCCTTCGACACCACCACCCAGGGCGTGGTCGCCAGCGGCTACATCACCAGCCAGGTGACCACTGCGCCGTTCGACCGCAAACTGGTGCGCGCCGCCCAGGACGACGCCGCGGCCTATGTTGCCACCGACGGCCAACTGGCCGGCGCGCGGCTGGAATCAGCGATCAGTTACCTGCGCCAGCACCACGCTGGCGTTCATGCCAGCGACCTTGAACTGGCGCAGGCAATTCTCGTCCAATAATTACTCCCTGTCCTTGGAGACACCCCCATGCGTACCCCGTTGATTGCCGCCACCCTGGGCCTGCTGTTGCTGGCCGATGTGGCTTCGGCGCATACCCTGCAGCAAACCAGCAACATGATCGTGCGTGCATCCAACCGCACCATCAACTTCACCTCCGACACCACCACCTCGATCCGTGACTCGAAAGTGGTACGCGACGCCCAGGACGACGCCGCCAGCTACGTGGCCAGCAACGGCACCATCCGTGGCGCCCAACTGGAAGCCGCCCTGGTGGCCGTGCGCGCCCAGGTGCCGGAAGCCAAGGACGCCAGCGACCAGGAACTCGCGCAGGCCATCCTCGCACTGTGAGGTACCTCAACGCCTGGCTGCTGACCTGCGCCCTGTTGCTCACTGGCACGGGCGCGCAGGCCGCCTTGCAGTTGCACCTGCAGACCGAAGGGCTGACGGCGCAACAACAGCAGGCCAGCCAGGCGTTGCTTGATGAAGCGATGCGCGACCTGCCGCCCAGCTTCGTGCAGCGGCTGGACCGGCGTATCGACGTCGACTGGTCGGCGCACATGCCCGACAACGCCTACGGGCAGGCTGCGGCAGTTTCCAGCCTCGACCTCAACGTCAAGCTGCTGCCCAGCCTGACGGATGGCACCGCCGCCACTACCCAGACTCACCGCCCCCACGGCACCGTGCGCGAAGAGCTGCTGGCGACCGTGCTGCACGAGCTGACCCACATCTACGACCGCGCCCGCCTGTGGCCCGAGTCCGACCGCATTCTGTTCAACCGCTGCCAGCGCTACAGCGCCAGCCTCGGCCAAGTGGGCCTGCCGGGCGAATGCCGCGGCCAGACCGAGCGCCGCTTCACCCTCAGCGACGACCCGCGCCTGCTGGACCTGGCCGGCTGGCCGCAATCGGTCGGCAAGCGCGGCGAACGCGACGACCCCAACCGCCAGGTCGTGCGCAGCCCCGACATTTATGAAGTCACCAACCCGCTGGAATTCGTGGCGGTGAACATGGAGTACTTCCTGCTGGACCCCGAATACGGCTGCCGCCGCCCGGAGCTGTACGAGTACTACAAGAATCACTTCGGCTGGGCCCCGGCCAACCCCACCCCGTGCCAGGCCGCCTTGCCGTTCCTCAACGCCGGCAATGACTTCGGCCGCACGCCCCTTGGCAGCATCGACCCCGAGCGCGTGTACGAGGTGGACTACCTGCTGGCCGAAGCCAACCAGAACTGGGTAAGCCGCTGGGGCCACAGCATGATCCGCCTGGTGATCTGCGCCCCCGGCCGCCCGCGCGGCCCGGACTGCCGCCTGGACCTGGACCGCAGCCTGGTGCTGTCGTACCGCGCCTTCGTCAACGACGTGCAACTGTCCACCTGGAGCGGCCTCACCGGCGGCTACCCGTCGCGGCTGTTCGTGCTGCCCCTGGGCCAGGTGATCGACGAGTACACCAAGACCGAACTGCGCAGCCTGGCCTCGGTGCCGCTCAAGCTCACCCGCAACGAGATCGAGTCGCTGGTGCGCCACGCCGCCGAGATGCACTGGAGCTACGACGGCAACTATTACTTCGTGTCCAACAACTGCGCGGTGGAAACCCTGAAACTGCTGCGCGCCGGCACCCACAACGCCAAGTTCGACGACCTCGACAGCATCGTGCCCAACGGCCTGCTGCAGGTGATGGAAGCCCGCGGCATCGCCGACACCAGCGTGCTCAAGGACCCGCGCGAAGCCCTGCGCCTGGGCTACCGCTTCGATTCCTACCGCGACCGCTACCAGGCGATGTTCGACATCCTCAAAAAGCAGCTGCCCATCCCGCAAGACAAGGTCGAGGACTGGATGGGCCTGGAGCCCAAGCAGCGTGAACCCTGGTTCGCCAAGGCCGACCTGCGCACCAGCGCCGCCTTGCTGCTGCTGGAACAGGCCAGCCTGCGCCGGCAACTGCTGCTGGCCCAGGACGAGGTCAAGCAACGCTACCTGAACGGCCGCGCCGCCAACGACACCAGCCTGGTCAACGCCAACAAGACCTTGCAGGCCATGCTCGCCAACAGCGGCTTCCTCAGCCGCCCGGCGGAATTGCTGGACAGTGGCGGCTACGGCCTGCCGCAGAAGGCCGAGTTCAAGCGCCTGGAATCGGAAAGCGCCCAGCGCCAGAAACAGCTGCAGACCCTGAGCGTGGACCTGGACAAGGAAGTACGCGCGCTGCTCGAACCCCAGCGCGCCGCCGAGATCGCCGCCACCGAGGCCAACATCAAGGTGGTGGCCGACCACCTGCGCACCCTGCACAAAGCCGCCGGCGGCCTGATCCTGCCCTGATAGCCCCTGTAGCCGCTGCCGAAGGCTGCGCTGGCCCTATGCCTCGCTGAAGATTTGCAGTGACCATCAGGGCCAGCGCAGCCTGGCGGCAGCGGCTACGGCGCGTGTCCTCGAAAGGTTGCCGAAAGCTTCAACCACTAGCATCGCCATCACCACCGGCACAGACCGGCGCTACCAAAAACAACAATGGTGATCCTGATGCCCTGCATGCCTTACCCCCACGCTGTCCGCTCGCTCGTACTCCATCGCCTGCGCGCCTTGCGCTGAAGCCCATCTGGAGTACCCCCCATGCTGACTTTCCTTGGCTTCGCCATGGTCATCACGTTCATGTGCCTGATCATGACCAAACGCCTGTCCGCGCTGATCGCGCTGATCATCATCCCCATCCTGTTCGCCCTGTTCGGCGGCTTCGGGCCGAAGATCGGGCCGATGATGCTCGAAGGCATCACCAAGCTGGCGCCCACGGGCGTGATGCTGATGTTCGCCATCCTGTACTTCGCCCTGATGATCGACTCCGGCCTGTTCGACCCGGCCGTGCGCAAAATCCTCAAGCTGGTCAAAGGTGACCCGCTGAAGGTCTCGGTAGGCACCGCCGTACTCGCGCTGGTGGTGTCGCTGGACGGCGACGGCGCCACCACCTACATGATCTGCGTGGCCGCCATGCTGCCGCTGTACAGCCGCCTGGGCATGAGCCCGCGGATCATGGCGGGGCTGATCATCCTCGCCGGCGGGGTGATGAACATGACCCCCTGGGGCGGCCCCACCGCGCGCGCCGCCAGCGCCTTGCACGTCGACCCGTCGGCGATCTTCGTGCCGATGATCCCGGCCATGCTCGCCGGCGTGCTGGCGATCCTGGCCATCGCCTACGGCTACGGCAAGAAAGAACGCGCACGCCTGGGTGAGCTGCACCTGCCGGGCGATGAGCCCGATCACGGCGACATCAGCGTGTCGCAATACCCGGACGCCCGTAGGCCGAAGCTGCTGTGGTTCAACGGCGCCCTGACCCTGGCGCTGATGGCCGCGCTGATCGCCGGCCTGCTGCCGCTGCCGGTGCTGTTCATGATCGCCTTCAGCATCGCCATGATCGTCAACTACCCGTGCCTGCAGATGCAGAAAGAACGCATCGCCGCCCACAGCGGCAGCGTGCTGGCGGTGGTGGGGCTGATTTTCGCCGCGGGCATTTTCACCGGCATCCTCAGCGGCACCGGCATGGTCGACGCCATGTCCAAGAGCCTGCTGGCAGTGATCCCGGATGCGCTGGGCCCGTACCTGGCAGTGATCACCGCGCTGGTGAGCATGCCGTTCACCTTCTTCATGTCCAACGATGCATTTTATTACGGGGTGTTACCGGTTCTGGCCGAAGCCGCCAGCCATTACGGCATCAGCGCGGTGGACATGGCCAGGGCCTCGATCGTCGGCCAGCCCGTGCATTTGCTGAGCCCGCTGGTACCCTCCACCTACCTGCTGGTCGCCCTGGCAGGCATCGAATTCGGTGACCACCAGCGCTTTACCCTCAAGTGGGCAGTGCTGGTATGCCTGTGCATAATGTTCGCCGCGCTGCTGCTGGGCACGTTCCCGCTGTTCGGCAACGCCTGACGCTTTATCTACCGAAGGCGCACCGCACTGCACGGTGCGCCTCACAACGCTCGAAGGAAAACACATGGAATGGCTGACCAACCCGGAACTCTGGGTTGCCTTTTTCACCCTGACCGCACTGGAAATCGTGCTGGGCATCGACAATATCATCATGATCTCGATCCTGGTCAGCCGCATGCCCAAGGCCATGCAGCCGCGCACGCGGATCTTCGGCCTGGCGCTGGCGATGATCACGCGGATCCTGTTGCTGCTGTCCATCACCTGGGTCATGCGCCTGACCAGCGACCTGTTCACGGTCTTCGGCCAGGGCATTTCCGGCCGTGACCTGATCCTGTTCTTCGGCGGCCTGTTCCTGCTATGGAAAAGCTCCCAGGAGATCTACCAGGGCATGGAAGGCGAGGAAGAAGAGGGCGACGAGCCGAAAGGCAAGGGTGGCAACTTCCTCTACACCATCATCCAGATCGCCATCATCGACATCGTGTTCTCGCTGGACTCGGTGATCACCGCCGTGGGCATGGTCTCCAACGTGCCGGTGATGGTCGCGGCGATCATCGTCGCGGTGCTGGTGATGATGCTGGCCTCGGGCACCATCAGCAATTTCATCGACAAGCACCCGTCGCTGAAGATGCTGGCGCTGTCCTTCCTGCTGGTGGTGGGCACCGTGCTGATCGCCGAGGCCTTCGACGTGCATGTGCCCAAGGGCTACGTGTATTTCGCCATGGCGTTCTCGCTGGCGGTGGAGGCGATCAACATCAAGATGCGCACCGCAATGGCGAAAAAGAAGAAACTTCGCGAGCAGGACGCAGGTCAATAGCAAAGCCTGCTGCACGGAAAGGGGCCTTCAGGGCCCCTTTTTTGTTGCCGATGCAACCCGTAGCCGCTGCCGCAGGCTGCGCTGGCCCTCTGCCTCGCTGGAGATCCCCAGTGATCATCAGGGCCAGCGCAGCCTGGCGGCAGCGGCTACGAATACGTCCGAGCAAATGTTACAGTTTTGTTTCAGCGGCGCATTTCTTGTGCGATGCTGGCGCTACGGCCCATGGCCGACTACAGCTTAAACAAGCGTCACATAAAAGTTTTTTACTAACACTGACGCTGCCGCACATTCATCTACCCCCGTGTTCGGGGGCCTTCCACAGGGGGCCTTTTCCATGCTGACCCTGCTCAATCTGCTTTCGGCAGTGGCACTGCTGATCTGGGGCACGCACATTGTGCGTACGGGCATCCTGCGCGTGTACGGTTCAAACCTGCGCCGCCTGTTGAGCCAGAACATGTCCAAGCGACCGCTGGCGTTCATCGCCGGCATCCTGGTGACCGCCGTGGTGCAGAGCAGCAACGCCACCGCCATGCTCACCACCTCGTTCGTCGGCCAGGGCCTGATGACCCTGACCCCGGCGCTGGCGATCATGCTGGGCGCCGACGTCGGTACCGCGCTGATGTCGCGGGTGCTGACGTTCGACCTGTCGTGGCTGTCGCCGCTGCTGATCTTCCTCGGGGTGATTTTCTTCCTCTCGCGCAAGCAGACCCGCGTCGGCCAGATGGGCCGCGTGGGCATCGGCCTGGGCCTGATTGTGCTGGCCTTGCAGCTGATCGTCGAAGCCGCGGCGCCCATCACTCACGCCCAGGGCGTGAAGGTGCTGTTTGCCTCGCTGACCGGCGACATCCTGCTCGACGCCATCGTCGGCGCGCTGTTCGCCATGATCTCCTATTCCAGCCTGGCGGCCGTGCTGCTCACCGCCACCCTGGCGGAAGCCGGGGTGATCAGCCTGCCCGTCGCGATTGGCCTGGTGATTGGCGCCAACATCGGCAGCGGCCTGCTGGCCTTCCTTTCCACCAGCATGCAGAACACCGCCGGCCGGCAGGTAGCGTTGGGCAGCCTGCTGTACAAGCTGATCGGCCTGTTGCTGATCGTGCCGGTGCTCAACCCGCTGGCGCACTGGATGGACAGCCTGACCTACGACCCCACCAGCCTGGTCATCGGCTTCCACCTGCTCTACAACACTGTGCGCTGCCTGCTGATGCTCGGCACCGTCGGCCCCATGTCGCGGCTGTGCAGCTGGCTGCTGCCCCAGCGCGAAGACGCCAACGGCACCGCCAAGCCACGGCACCTGGACCTCACCGCCCTGGAAACCCCCAGCCTGGCGCTGGCCAACGCGGTGCGCGAAACCCTGCGCATCGGCGACCTGGTGGAAAGCATGCTCGGCGCCGCCCTCAACGTGCTGCGCGGCAGCCAGACTGCCGTGACCCAGGCGGTGCGCAGCCAGGGCGAGGACGTCGAGGTGCTGTACAGCGCCATCAAGCTGTACCTGGCGCAGATGCCCCGCGAAGACCTCAGCGAGCAGGACAGCCGGCGCTGGGCGGAAATCATCGAACTGGCCATCAACCTCAAGCTGGCCAGCGACCTGATCGAACGCATGCTGCGCAAGATCCAGCAGCAGAAGACCTCCCAGCGCCGCGAGTTTTCCGAGGTGGGCCTGGAAGAGCTGGCCGGGCTGCACAACCAGCTCATGGCCAACCTGCGCCTGGGCCTGTCGGTGTTCCTCAGCGGCGACCCGGAAAGCGCGCGCCAGCTGTTGCGGGAAAAACGCCGTTTCCGTGCCCAGGAGCGTCGCCTGGCCCATGCCCACGTGAGCCGCCTGCAGCGCAAAGTGGTACAAAGCATTGAAACCAGCTCGCTGCACCTGGAGCTGATCGCCGACATGAAGCGGCTGAACTCGCTGTTCTGTGGCAGCGCCTACGTGGTGCTGGAAAACATTGATACCGGAGCCCTGCAAACCGATGCTGTTCCCGACGATGCGCATTCGCCTTGAACGTCCGCTGCCCCCGGCAGTCTGTTTCACAGTCTGAGCCGGTTCCCGCAGGAAGCTTCCCATGCGTTGTCTGCTGTTGCTTTGCCTTTTGTTCAGCTGCACCCAAAGCCAGGCCCTGGATCGCTACAAGGTAGAAGGCTACCTGCTGCCCAACGGCCTGCAGGTGCTGATGAAGCCCGGCGATGACCGCAGCCACGTGGCCATCCGCCTGGTGGTGGGCGTGGGCTTCGATGACTTCGCCTGCAACGAACGCGAGCTGCCGCACCTGCTCGAACACCTGCTGTTCAGCGGCATCGACGGCAGCGGCGAAGGCGGCCTGGAAGAGCGCATGCAGGCGCTGGGCGGCGAGTGGAACGCCTTCACCAGCGACAACGACACCACCTTCGTCATCGAGGCGCCCGCCGCCAACCAGCGCAAGGTGCTGGACCTGCTGCTGGAGGTGGTGACCAAGACCACCATCGACGAGAAGGCCCTGGACATTTCCCGGCGCATCGTCGAGCGCGAGGACGGCGGCCACTACTCGCACCTGCAGCGCTGGCTGGACAAGCAGGGCGTGGGCCATGCCGCCAGCGACCAGCTGGCCATGGAGCTGGGCCTCAAGTGCACCGAGCGCTCGCCGGTGCGCGACATGACCCTGGCCCAGGTGGAGGCTGTGCGCAAGCACTGGTACGCGCCCAACAACATGACCCTGATCGTGGTCGGCGGCCTGGACAAGGTGCTGCCGGCCTACCTTGAGCGCACCTGGGCAAGCCTGGACGCGGTCAAGCCCACCGACCACCCGGACATCCCCGTCACCCTGCACAGCGCAGCCCAGCAACGCACCCTCAGCCTCGGCTGGCTGGGCGATGGCGCCAAGCTGCACTGGTTTTTCCCCGAGCCGGAGCTGAACGATGACGTGCCCGACGCCGCCCTTGACCTGGTGCAGGTGTACATGGAATGGGCGCTGTACAAGGAACTGCGGCTTGACCACGAATTGTCCTACGGCCCCTGGAGCCAGCGCGAAGCCATGGGCGACACCGGCCTGCTGAGCCTGAACGCCGACCTGGACCGCGCCGACGTCGACCGCGCCCGCCAGTTGGTGGCCGAGATGATCGCCCGGCTGAAGAAAGACGGCCTCGACGCCGCCACCTTCGAACGCCTGCGCCAGGCCACCATTTCCCGCCAGGCCTGGAGCGTGCAGGGCAACAGCCAGCTGGCCGACTTCTACTGGAACGCCTTGTCCAGCTACGCCAACGGCCGCTTCGAAGACCCGGCCCGCGACCTGCGCAAGGTCACCCTGGCCCAGGCCGACGCGGCCATGCGCCAGGTGTTCAAGGGCCCCGGCTACGTGCGCATCGAACAACCGCTGCTCAGCTACGACCAACTCTACAGCCTGGGCGTTGTCGTACTGGTGTTGGCTGGCTTGGCCGTGCTCGGCTGGGGCGCATTGCGGCACAACAAAAGGCACTAGTTGCGCAATCAAGGAGGCAAGGGGGTATCCTTGGCGGCGTTTTTTCCAGCACCTGCCAAGACCGCCGAAATGCCCTTACTGATCCTGCGCATCATCGAACTCATCAAGCGCTACCCCGGGGTGATCGCCCTGGGCGGCTTCATCACGGGCATCGGCAGCTTCATCCTGGTGGACCGCCAGGCCAAACTGGCCAGCTGGATCGCCGTGCTGATGCTGGTGAGCTGGGTGTGGCTGATGGTCGAGCAGAGCGCCACGCGCTGGTTCAGCCGGCGTTTCAAGCGCGAAATTCCGGAGCCGCTGCTGCGCTACGCCACGCAGATGATCCACCAGGAAAGCCTGTTCTTCGTGCTGCCGTTTTTCTACACCACGACCACGTGGAACAGCGGCCAGCTGGTGTTCACCGGGCTGCTGACCCTGGCCGGCCTGGCGTCGATCACCGACCCGCTGTACTACAGGTTCGTGGCCCCGCGGCGCTGGCTGTTCCTGGCCATGCACACGCTGACGCTGTTCGCTTCGATGCTGACCGCGCTGCCGATTATCCTGCACCTCACCACCTCGCAAAGCTACGAATGGGCGCTGGGCACCGCCATGCTGCTGTCGTTCCCGAGCCTGGCCGCCAGCTTCCCCATCAACCACTGGCGCCGCGGCGTGGCCCTGGTGCTGGCGACCCTGGCGGTGGGCGGTTGCGGCTGGATGATGCGCTCCTGGGTGCCGCCGGCCACCCTGTGGATCACCGAGTCGGCGGTAACCCTGGAAATGGACAACGCCAACCGCACCCACGGCGACAGCATCAAGAACGTCTCGGCCAGCCAGGTGCGCGCCAATGGCCTGTACGCCTACACCGCCATCAACGCCCCGCGCGGGCTGGAAGAGCGCATCTACCACGTGTGGAAATTCAACGGCCAGGAAGTCGACCGCATCCCCCTCGACATCCACGGCGGCCGCGACGAAGGCTACCGCGCCTGGACCCACAAGATGAACCTGCCGGCCAACCCGGTGGGCAAGTGGCAGGTGCAAATCCTCACCGAAGACGGCCAGATGATCGGCATGCTGCGCTTCAAGGTCACCGACGACACTCAAAGTCCCTGAGCGGCTGCGCGTCCCATGTAGACGCAGCCTGGCGGCAGCTGCTACGCGGATGCGGATACCCCATGGACCGCGTCGCCTGCATCGCGGCCAAGGCCGGCTCCTACCACGAATAGTGTAGGAGCCGACTTTAGTCGCGATGCAGACGACGCCATTTCAAGACAGTTGCTGCTACGCAAGAACCCCTGTAGCAGCGGCCGCAGGCCGCGTCCCCAGCCGCCGCCCACTTCCTGGCACACCGCGCCGCCCCGACGCAGCCTGGCGGCAGCTGCCACGCAAGAACCCCTGTAGCAGCGGCCGCAGGCCGCGTCCCCAGCCGCCGCGCACTTCCTGGCACACCGCGCCGCCCCCGACGCAGCCTGGCGGCAGCTGCTACGCAAGAACCCCTGTAGCAGCGGCCGCAGGCCGCGTCCCCAGCCGCCGCCCACTTCCTGGCACACCGCGCCGCCCCGACGCAGCCTGGCGGCAGCTGCTACGCTCGTTTGCATGACTATTCTTGCAGCCGGCGGCCAAGCCTTCCTGGACACCAGCACGCAGCCACCGCGCCTGCGCATCAGCGGTGACTGGACGCTTCGCCACTATGCACACTTGCGCCAGCTGACCCGCCAGCTCGCCGGCCAGTACGACGCCAGCACTCCCATCAACCTCGACCAACTGGGCGCCATCGACACCGCCGGTGCTTCGCTGCTGGTGGAATTGCTGGGCGCCGAGCGCCTGGGCCGCCTGGCCGAGACGGCCGTGCACCTGCCGGGCGCAAGCCGCGCCCTGCTGCAGACGGTGTACCGCTCGATGCAGGACTTCTGCGAACCGCTGAAGGAGCCCGAACGCAACATCACCGTGCAGCTGCTCAGCCGCATCGGCACCGCGGTGTACACCGTGTGGCAGGACACCCTGCAGCTGCTGGGCTTCATCGGCCTGATCCTCGAGACCCTGGCCCGCGGCCTTTTCCGCCCGCGCCGCTGGCGTACCACGGCAGTGGTCGCGCACATCGAGCAGACCGGCCTGGATGCCGCGCCCATCGTCGCCCTGCTGACCTTCCTGGTGGGCGCCGTGGTGGCCTTCCTCGGCGCCACCATCCTGGCCAACTTCGGCGCCAGCATCTTCACGGTCAACCTGGTGGCGTTCTCGTTCCTGCGCGAATTCGGCGTGCTGCTGACCGCCATCCTCATGGCCGGCCGCACCGCCAGCGCCTTCACTGCGCAGATCGGCTCGATGAAGGCCAACGAGGAAATCGACGCCATCCGCACCCTGGGCCTCGACCCCATGGAGCTGCTGGTGGTGCCCCGAGTGCTGGCGTTGCTGGTGGCACTGCCGGCGCTGACCTTCCTGGCCATGCTCTGTGGCATCGTCGGTGGGGGCGTGGTGTGCGCGCTGTCGTTGGGGATTTCCCCGGCCATGTTCCTGTCCAAGCTACAGGCCGACATCAGCGTGCAGCATTTCCTGGTCGGTTTGGTGAAGGCCCCGGTGTTCGCCTTCATCATCGCCGCCATTGGCTGCCTGGAAGGCTTCAAGGTCAGCGGCAGCGCCGAGTCGGTGGGCGCGCACACCACCTCCAGCGTGGTGCAGTCGATTTTCGTGGTGATCGTGCTGGACGCCGTGGCCGCGCTGTTTTTCATGGAGATACGCTGGTGAACTGGACTGTAGCGGCGCCCAACGTCCCGGTGATCAAAGTGCGCGGCCTGTGCAACCGCTTCGGCCGCCAGGTGGTGCATGAACACCTGGACCTGGACCTCAACCGCGGCGAGATCCTTGCGGTGGTGGGTGGCTCGGGCAGCGGCAAGTCGGTGCTGCTGCGCAGCATCGTCGGCCTGCGCCGCCCCGACGAAGGCAACATCCAGGTGCTGGGCCAGGACCTCGCCAGCCTCGACGACCAGGGCCGCTCGCAGGTGGAACGGCGCTTCGGCGTGCTGTTCCAGAAAGGCGCGCTGTTTTCCTCGCTGACGGTGACCGAGAACGTCGCCCTGCCACTGATCGAGCACGCCGGCCTGAGCCGCGCCGACGCCGAGCACCTGGCCTGCGTGAAGCTGGCCCTGGCCGGCTTGCCGTTGTCGGCGGCCAACAAATACCCGGCGTCGCTGTCGGGTGGCATGATCAAGCGCGCCGCACTGGCCCGGGCCTTGGCGCTGGACCCGGACATCCTGTTCCTCGACGAGCCCACCGCCGGCCTCGACCCCATTGGCGCCGCCGCCTTCGACCAACTGATCCTGACCCTGCGCGACGCCTTGGGCCTGAGTGTGTTCCTGGTCACCCACGACCTGGACACCCTCTACACCATCACCGACCGGGTGGCCGTGCTGTCGCAGAAGCGCGTGCTGGTGGCCGCGCCCATCGCCAAGGTGGCCGCCACGCCAGACCCGTGGATTCACGAATACTTTCACGGCCCCCGCGGCCGGGCAGCGTGGCAGGCTGCTTCGACGCACAGCGAGGTGTGACATGGAAACCCGCGCCCATCACGTGTTGATCGGCCTGTTCACCGTGCTGGTGGTGGTCGGCGCCTTGCTGTTCGGCCTGTGGCTGGCGAAATCCAGCGTCGACAGCGCCTTCAATGACTATGAAGTGGTGTTCAACGAAGCCGTCACCGGCCTGTCCCGCGGCAGCTCGGTGCAGTACAGCGGCATCAAGGTAGGCGACGTCACCCAGCTGCGCCTGGACCCGCAAGACCCGCGCCGGGTGCTGGCCCGCATCCGCCTGACCGGCGAAACCCCGGTCAAGCAGGACACCCTGGCCAAGCTGGCGCTCAACGGCATCACCGGCACCTCGATCATCCAGCTCAGCGGCGGCACCCCGCAAAGCCCGACGCTTACGGGCGACAAAGGCCGCCTGCCGGTGATCGTCGCCTCGCCGTCGCCCATCGCCCGCCTGCTGACCAACAGCAACGACCTGATGGCCAGCGTCAACCAGCTGCTGGCCAACGCCAACCGCCTGCTGTCGGCGGAAAACGTCGACCGCTTCAGCGCCACCCTGGAACACATGGAACAGGTGACCGGCAGCATCGCCGCCCAGCGCGACGACATCCGCCAGGCCATCAGCCAGGCAGCGGGCACCCTGAACCAGGCCGGCCAGCTGGTGCACAACGCCAACGGCCTGCTCAACCAGCAGGGCCGCCAGGCCATGGGCAGCGCCCAACAGGCGATGCAGTCGCTGCAGCAGAGCGCCGCCACGCTCAACGGGCTTCTGGCGAACAACCGCGACGCCGTCAACGGCGGCCTGCAAGGCCTGAACCAGCTCGCGCCAGCGATTCGCGAGCTGCGCGACACCCTCACTGCGCTGAAGGCCATCACCCAACGGCTGCAGGCCAACCCCGGCGGCTACCTGCTGGGCCGCGACCAGAACAAGGAGTTTGAACCATGAGTGCCGTGCTGCGTGGGGTGGCCCTGGGCCTGGTCATCGGCCTGCTGGCCGCCTGCTCGATCCTGCCCAAGGCCGAGCCGGCCGACGTCTACCGCCTGCCCACTGGGGCAACCACGGCCCACGGCGGCCCCAGCCTGCCCTGGACGCTGCGCATCGGCAAACCCCAGGCCGGTGATGCCCTGAACAGCCCGCGCATCGCTGTGCTGCCCCAGGGCGACGTGGTGAGCAGCTACAAAGGCGCGCGCTGGAGCGACCCGGCGCCAGTGCTGCTGCGCAACCGCCTGCTCGACGCCTTCATCAGCGACGGCCGCCTGCGCGGCCTGAGCAACGACGACAGCACCGTGCAGGCCGATTTTGAACTGGGTGGCCAGTTGCAGGCGTTCCAGAGTGAATACGCCGCCGGTGGCGTCAGCGTGCGCGTGCGCCTGGACGCACGGCTGGTGGATGGCCGTAGCCAGCGCATCCTCGCCAGCCGCCGCTTCGAGGTCAGCCAGGCGGTGGCCGGCGCCGCAGTGCCGAACGTGGTCGCCGCCTTCGGCCAGGCCAGCGACCGGCTCAGCGCCCAGGTGATCGAATGGACCCTGGCTCAGGCCGCCGTGGCGCCGAAGAACCAATAGCACACGGCAATGGCCGCCACCACGCCGGAGAACTCTGCCAGCAGCGCGCAGCCCACGGCGTGGCGGGCCCGCTGGATGCCCACGGCGCCGAAGTACACGGCCAGCACGTAGAAGGTGGTCTCGGTGCTGCCCTGGATGGTGGCGGCCACCAGCGCCGGGAAGCTGTCCACTCCCTTGCTCTGCATGGTCTCGATCAGCATGGCCCGCGCGGCACTGCCGGAGAACGGCTTGACCATGGCGGTGGGCAGGGCGTCGACGAAGCGGGTGTCCAGGCCCAGCCACTGCACCACATGGCGAATGCCGTCGAGGCCGAACTCCAGGGCACCGGAAGCACGCAGCACGCCGATGGCGCAGAGCATGGCCACCAGGTACGGCAGCAGGTTCTTGGCCACGTCGAAGCCTTCCTTGGCGCCTTCCACGAAGGTTTCATAGACCTTGACCTTGCGTAGCGCACCGATGACCAGGAACAGCATGATCAGGCCGAACAGCGTCAGGTTGCCCAGGATCGACGACAGGCTGGCCAGCGCCGCCGCCGACATGCCCGCCAGCAGGGCCATGAACGCGCCCAGCAGCAGCGCGCCGGGAATCAGGTAGGCCAGCACCACCGGGTCCCACAGGCGCAGGCGCTGCATCACCGCCACCGACAGCAGGCCCACCAGGGTGGAGGCGCTGGTGGCCAGCAGGATGGGCAGGAACACCAGGGTCGGGTCCAGCGCGCCCTGCTGGGCGCGGTACATGAAGATGGTCACCGGCAGCAGGGTCAGCGACGAGGCGTTGAGCACCAGGAACAGGATCTGCGCGTTGCTGGCGGTGGTGGTGCTGGGGTTGAGCTCCTGCAGCGAGCGCATGGCCTTCAGGCCAATGGGCGTGGCGGCGTTGTCCAGGCCCAGGGCGTTGGCGGCAAAATTCAGGGTAATCAAGCCCAGGGCAGGGTGGCCACGGGGCACTTCGGGCATCAGCCGGGCGAACAGCGGGCCCAGCACCTTGGCCAGCCAGTCGACGATGCCGGCCTTTTCGGCAATGCGCAGGAAGCCCAGCCACAGGGTCAGGGTGCCGAACAGCAGCACCATCACCTCGACCGACAGCTTGGCCATGGCGAAGATGCTTTCCACCATGGCCGCGAAGATGCCGGCGTTGCCACCTACCAGCCATTGGGCCAGGGCGGAGATCGCCGCCACCACGAAAAAGCCGAGCCAAAGGCCGTTAAGCATCAGTCATACCCCAAGGAAGTTGCCGCGAATGATAGCGGCCCCCGTCCAGAAACGACAAACCCCGACACGGGGGTCGGGGTTTGCAGATGTTTCCGAAACGCGGTTACTCGGCGACAGCCTTGCCGGCAGCGGCTGCCTTGCTGCGCCAGTGCGGCAGCGAGTTCCAGTAGCGCGCGCCCTTGGCGTCGTCGTACATGCCTTCCCAGCGCGAGATGACCAGCACGGCCAGGGCGTTGCCGATCACGTTCAGTGCGGTACGGGCCATGTCCATGATGCGGTCGACACCGGCGATGAAGGCCAGGCCTTCGAGCGGGATGCCCACACTGCCCAGGGTGGCCAGCAGTACCACGAAGGACACGCCAGGCACGCCGGCGATACCCTTGGAGGTGACCATCAGGGTCAGCACCAGCATCACCTGCTGGCTGATCGACAGGTCGATGCCGTACAGCTGGGCGATGAAGATGGCCGCGATGCTCTGGTACAGGGTCGAACCGTCGAGGTTGAACGAGTAGCCGGTCGGCACCACGAAGCTGCTGATGGCCTTCGGCGCGCCGTAAGCTTCCATCTTCTCGATCACGCGCGGCAGCACGGTCTCGGAGCTGGCGGTGGAGTAGGCCAGTACCAGTTCATCCTTGAAGATGCGGAACAGCTTGAATACCGAGAAGCCGAACAGCTTGGCCACCAGGCCCAGCACGGCAATGGCGAAGAACAGGATGGCGACGTAGACCAGGATCACCAGCTTGGCCAGCGGCAGCAGCGAGCCGAAGCCGAAGTTGGCCACGGTCACGGCGATCAGGGCGAACACACCGATCGGCGCGTAGTTCATGATCATGTGG
Source organism: Pseudomonas sp. GYB4201 (assembly GCF_056312595.1). Classification (NCBI taxonomy): domain Bacteria; kingdom Pseudomonadati; phylum Pseudomonadota; class Gammaproteobacteria; order Pseudomonadales; family Pseudomonadaceae; genus Pseudomonas; species Pseudomonas sp. GYB4201. The sequence continues at coordinate 26,224 of NZ_JBWGIG010000009.1, forward strand.
GTGACCTTGAACATGGTCTCCGACACGCCCTGGAAGATCTTCACCAGCGGCTCGCGGGTTTCACCCGGCAGGCTCGACAGGCCCAGGCCGAAGAACACCGAGAAGAAGATGATCGGCAGCATGTCGCCACGGGCGATGGCCGCGAAGATATTCGACGGGATCAGGTTGAGGATGGTGGCGATGAACGCGTGGTCATGGGAAACCTCGGAGGTGGTCTTCTCGTATTGCGAGATGTCCACGGTACCCAGGGTGCTCATGTCGATGCCGGTTCCAGGGTGGAACACGTTGGCCAGCAGCAGGCCCACGACGATCGCGATGGTGGTCACCACCTCGAAATACAGGATGGTCTTGAGGCCGATGCGGCCCAGCTTCTTCGCGTCGCCCACTCCGGCGATACCGACGACCAGTGACGAAATCACGATCGGGATAACGATCATCTTGATCAGGCGAATGAAGATGTCACCAGCCGGTTGCAGGACGTTACTGATCCACCAGGCCTTTTCGGCACTGAAGTGGTTGAGAAACGCGCCCAATGCAATGCCCAGTACCAGACCGATGAGGATCTGCCAGGCGAGGCTGAGTTTTGCCTTCTTCATATTATTACCCTTGCTTCAAGTGAATCCGGGACATCTGCGTTAGATCCGCCGTAACCCGCAGGCTTGAGCCTTGCAAGCTCGTTCAGGCAGGTCTGCGGATGCCCCCGTAGAAGGTTTTCGCGACCGAACCCATGCGGCTCTGGCCATCGAAAAAAGGCGCAACTATTCCGATGCAGGCTCGCGACGTCTAATGCCGTAAACGCCTACCCTATGCCGAATCGGCATGATATTTTTTGTGTCGAACGGACGTCACAACGGGTTGCTCTACACCCGTTCGGATTATCGACGGTGGCCGAAACGGCACCCAATCAGCCGATACGTCCCTTTAAACGGGGGGTCGGCCGAGCATTGTTCGACAATCCGAACGCGCTTTTCGCGCGGCGACGGTGGCGCAAGAGGGAAAAAAATCGCGATAGATGGTCAAGGGTGCTGCGACAAAAAGTCCCTGCCTGAAGCCCTTACCAGCCGACCAAACGCAAAAAAACCGCCGAAGCTCACCTGGCGGTTCTTTCAAGTTTCAAGCTCTCCGGAAGTCCGGCCATTGCTGGCACGCGGACTTCCGTCGCAGCTTTCTCCTGACCTGGCCCACGGCTGGAGGCACTCCCTGTACCCCTAGGTCACTCCGATCATGCGGCAATCAAAGCGTCCCGGCCCCTTGGTCATGCGTCGGCCCTCCTCGGGCGGGCGCAGTTAGTAGAAGCTAAATCGTTGAAAAGGTTCAGCTTCTTTGGAAACCACTGGTCAGTACCAGTTCGGGTCCTTTTTAAGTTGCTCCATCAACAGGGCTTGCATGCCCTGGTCCGGCTTGCCCAGCCAACGGTAGTCGGCGTGGCGGGTCGGCGACTTGTCGGCAGGCAGCCCCTCGGGGACGTCCACCAACATGCCGTACGCGTGCTTCTTGTTCCAACTGAAGGCAACAATCAGCCGGTGGTTCTTGCAGACCTGCTGGCTTTCGCACAGCGGGCCCACCAGGTACTTGTCGCCACCTTCTTCCACGGCCGACATCTGCTGCTCGGAGACGCCCGTGAGGTTCAGCACCCAATCGGGCACCCGTTCCTCTTTCCTTACGACGCCTTGCCATGTGTCGCGGTACTGCGGGTCGCTGCTCAACAAGCCGTTGACCTGCACCTGGCCGTCATTGGCCGCCACCGCCATGCCACCGCAGCCCAACAGCAGGGCCACGGTGGCAGCCTTGAAGGTCATGCCTTTCATTGGCGTCAGCCTCGGCCACGACGGCCAAAGATGAAGGAGGCCACGAACAGCACCAGGAAGACGATGAACAGGATCTTGGCGATCCCGGTCGCGGCGCCAGCGATACCACCGAAGCCCAGTACTGCAGCGATGATGGCGATGATCAGGAATGTGACTGCCCAACTCAACATGGTGACTCTCCTTACCGTTTTTTAAATGGGGTGCTGCCTACTGCGATCTCGCCAGGGGCGAGGCTTCATCTAGAACACCCAGCTCTGGTGCCGCTCCACCTGGTCGTTGCTCTCGGCCCGTTGCAGCAAGGCCGTGTCTTGGGACGGGTGGGCGGCGCCGGCGCTGACGGCATTGAAATGCGGGTAGCTGATTGCCGGATGGGCCTGGGCCAGTTGCGCCTCTTGGCCTTCGTGCCAGTGTTGATAAAGCTGGCCGGCAAGCAGGGTGATCATCAAAGCAAGGGTCACGGACAGACCCTGTTGGATCTGCTGGGAAGAGATCGGCAAATGGGCTAGACATTGGCGGCTCATCCTGTAACTCCTCTTGGTTTGATGATCATCACTGCTTGATAGGGATATTGCAGACAGCGTGCCAGTTTTAAATTAAGAAAAAATCCAATGAAATCAGGTGGTTGCGGCGTAGAAACAAGACCCTGTGGCGAGCAACCTGCACGATGGCCACAGGTTGCTCGGGCGTTTTGCACGATGCGCTCAGCCAGTGGTCTTGCCAGCTACCTTGAGCAGGTCGGCGTCCACCCCGCGCACGCCGCGGATGTTGCGGGCGATTTCCACCGCCTGGGCCTTCTCTTCGGTGCTGGCCACCACGCCGCCCAGGGTGACCATGCCGCTTTTGGTGTCGACCTTGATGTTGATGCCATCCACGTCGCGGCTATATAGAAGGCTGGCCTTGACCTTGCTGGTGATCCACGCGTCGCTGATAGAAGCCTCGGTGGTCTTGGCCTGGGCTTCGGCCTGGGTGGTCTGGGTGTCGGCGGCGCCCAGGCTGATCAGGTTGTTCACCTGGGTCACGCCCTCGGTGTTGCGCGCCAGGTCGCCGGCCATCTGCTTGGCGTCGGCGGTCTGCGCCTGGCCCTTCAGGGTCACCACGCCGTTCTGGGTGTCCACCTCGGTGTCCAGCGCCTGGGTGGCGCTGTTCCACAGCAGCTTGGACTTGATGGTGGCGGTCAGGGTGGCGTCATCGAAACGCTGGGCGATGCGCTTCTGCACGGGCGGCTGGTTGGCCAGGGTCGGGTCCACGGTCAGCAGGTTGTCGACCTTGGTGATGCCGGAGGTCTGCGCGGCAATCTGCTCTGCCAGGTCGCGGTCCACCTCGTTCTCTACCTGACCCTTGAGCGTCGCCACCCCGTTGGCGACGCTGACGTCGATCTTGAACGGGCTCAGGTGACGGTTGAGGGCGAAGGCCGTCCAGATCGAACCTTCCTGCCGGGCGGCTTGCAGTTGGCTGCTGACCTGGTTGGTGTCGAGGGTCGCGGCGTGGCTCATGGCGGGCGCCAGCACGGCGCCCAGTGAACAGGCCAGGGCCAGGCGTTTGAGGGCATTCATGACAAAGCTCCTTATTACAGACGGTCGGGTGAGACCCGCAACGGCCATGCCAAGGGCTTAATTTTCTATTTTTTCTTTGGGAACCAGTGGGTTAGTGCAGTTATCAACAGATAGTTACCATGCAGGTCGCCGAATGAATCAGAATTGACCATGCAACTTGCCCGATTATTCTGACACTAACCCAAGACAATTCTTAAAGGAGCGTAGGAAAATGGAAGCTGGCACGGAACACCAAGGCCGAATCCTCTTGGTGGATGATGAGTCCGCCATCCTTCGCACCTTCCGTTACTGCCTGGAAGACGAAGGCTACAGCGTCGCCACCGCCAACAGTGCGGCGCAGGCCGACGCGCTGATGCAGCGCCAGGTGTTCGACTTGTGCTTCCTGGACTTGCGCCTGGGCGAGGACAACGGCCTGGACGTGCTGGCGCAGATGCGCATCCAGGCGCCCTGGATGCGCGTGGTGATCGTCACCGCCCACTCGGCGGTGGACACCGCCGTGGACGCCATCCAGGCCGGCGCCGCCGATTACCTGGTCAAGCCCTGCAGCCCAGACCAACTGCGCCTGGCCACCGCCAAGCAGCTGGAAGTGCGCCAGCTGTCGGCACGCCTGGAAGCGCTGGAAGGCGAGGTGCGCAAACCCAAGGACGGGCTGGACTCCCATAGCCCGGCCATGATGGTGGTGCTGGAGACCGCCCGCCAGGTGGCCAATACCGACGCCAACATCCTGATCCTGGGTGAGTCGGGCACGGGTAAAGGCGAGCTGGCCCGTGCCATCCACGGCTGGAGCAAGCGCGCGAAAAAAGCCTGCGTGACCATCAACTGTCCGTCGCTGACCGCCGAGCTGATGGAAAGCGAGCTGTTCGGCCACAGCCGCGGCGCCTTCACCGGCGCCAGCGAAAGCACCCTGGGCCGGGTCAACCAGGCCGACGGAGGCACCCTGTTCCTCGACGAGATCGGCGACTTCCCGCTGACCTTGCAGCCCAAGCTGCTGCGCTTCATCCAGGACAAGGAATACGAGCGCGTGGGCGACCCGGTCACCCGCCGCGCCGACGTGCGCATCCTCGCCGCCACCAACCTCAACCTCGAGGACATGGTGCGCGAAGGGCGCTTCCGCGAAGACCTGCTGTACCGCCTCAACGTCATCACCCTGCACCTGCCGCCCCTGCGCGAGCGCAGCGAAGACATCCTGACCCTGGCCGACCGCTTCCTGGCGCGCTTCGTCAAGGAATACGCCCGCCCCGCCCGCGGCTTCAGCGAGGAGGCGCGCGCGGCGCTGCTCAACTATCGTTGGCCAGGCAACATCCGCGAACTGCGCAACGTGGTGGAACGCGCCAGCATCATCTGCGCCCAGGAACGCGTGGAAGTCAGCCACCTGGGCATGGCCGAGCAACCGGCCAACAACGCCCCGCGCATTGGCGCGGCGCTGAGCCTGGATGAGCTGGAAAAAGCCCACATCGGCGCCGTGCTGGCCACCAGCGACACCCTGGACCAGGCGGCCAAGACCCTGGGCATCGACGCCTCGACGCTGTATCGCAAACGCAAACAGTACAACCTGTGAGGTTGCCGATGAAGTTGCGGACCCGGCTGTTTCTCAGCTTCTCGGCGCTGATCACCGTGGCCTTGCTGGGCCTTGCCCTGGGGTTGGTCAGCGTGATGCAGCTGGCCAGGTCCCAGGAAGGCCTGGTGCACTACAACTTCGTCTCCCTGGACCTGGGGCTCAAGCTGCGCCAGAACCTGGGCGACCAGTTGATCATGATGCTCAACGAGCAGTCCGACAAGAACGCCCTGACCAACTCCCAGCAGCAGTTCCAGGACCTGATCAGCCAGGGCCTGGCCCATGAGCAGGAACACGACCAGCCCGCCGGTTTCACCCAGACCGCTCGCGACTACCAGCGTTTCCTGGCCGCCTACCAGCAGGCCATCGCCCAGGACGGCGACATCAGCGACAACCCCGCCTTCAGCGACGCCCTCAACGCCTTGCGCAACGGCATGCTCGACGCCCACAAGCAGGCGCTGGACAACATCAATAGCGCCCAGGAAAGCACCCACGAACGTGCGGTCATGGTCTCGGCGCTGCTAGGGCTGGTGGGCCTGGCGGTGCTGCTGATCGGCTTCTTTACCGCGCACAACATCGCCCGGCGCTTCGGCGAACCCATCGAGGCGCTGGCCACGGCGGCCGACAACATCAGCCAGGGCAATTTCGATGTGGCCTTGCCACAGTCTTCGGCCGCCGAGCTCAACCAGCTGACCCAGCGCTTCGACACCATGGCCCAAGTGCTGCGCAAGCACCAGGAGACCAACATCGACGAACTGCTGGCCGGCCAGCAACGCTTGCAGGCGGTGCTCGACAGCATCGACGACGGCCTGCTGATGATTGACCGCGACGGCCGCCTGGAGCACCTCAACCCGGTCGCCCAGCGGCAATTGGGCTGGGAGAACGACCGCGTGGGCATGGGCCTGGGCGAGGCCTTGCAGCGCCCGGAGATGGACACGCAGCTGAAGCTGATCCTGCGCGGCGGCAGCCTGGAGCGGGCGCTGGAAGACCTGAGCTTCGAGCTGGACGGCGAGACCCGCCTGCTGGCCTACAGCCTGACCCCGGTCAGCCACACCGAGGGGCATATCCTCGGCGCGGTGATGGTGCTGCACGACGTCACCGAGCAGCGCGCCTTCGAGCGGGTGCGCAGCGAGTTCGTGCTGCGCGCCTCCCACGAGCTGCGCACCCCGGTCACCGGCATGCACATGGCCTTCGGCCTGCTGCAGGAGCGCGTGCACTTCGCCCCCGACTCCCGCGAGGCCGACCTCTTCGACACGGTGAAGGAAGAGATGCAGCGGCTGATGCAGCTGATTAACGACCTGCTGAACTTCTCCCGCTACCAGAACGGCCTGCAGAAGTTGACCCGCGGGCCGTGCGCCATCGACGACCTGCTCAGCCGTGCCCAGCAGCGCTTCACCGAGCAGGCGCGGGCGAACGATATCGACCTGGTGATCGAACACCAGGACGCCCTGCCGCGCCTGCACGCCGACGAGGCCCAGCTGGACCGCGTGCTCGACAACCTGCTGGACAACGCCCTGCGCCACACCCCACACAGCGGGCGCATTCGCCTGCAGGCGCGGCGCCATGCCGAACGGGTGATTATCAGCGTGGAAGACAACGGCGAGGGCATTGCCTACGGCCAGCAGGGGCGCATTTTCGAGCCCTTCGTGCAGGTGGGCCGCAAGAAAGGCGGCGCCGGCCTGGGCCTGGCGCTGTGCAAGGAGATCGTGCAGCTGCACGGCGGGCGCATGGGCGTGTATTCACGCCCGGGGCAGGGCACGCAGTTCTACATGACCCTGCCGCTCTAGGCCTCGTCGTCGATGCGCCGGCCGGCCAGGCGCCGGCCGCGGGTCACCAGTTCGCTGAACTGCCGCGCGTTGAGCGGGTGGGCGAACAGCCAGCCCTGGCCGTAGTTCACCCCTTCACTGCTGAGCAGCAGCGCCTGGGCCTCCAACTCGATGCCCTCGGCAATCACCCGCAGCTGCAACGCGTGGGCCATGCGAATGATGTGCGGGGCCACGCCGCTGCTGGCGGCGTCATGGCCCAGGGCGTCGATGAACGCCTTGTCGATTTTCAGGCAGTCCACCGGCAGCGTCTGCAGGTAGGCCAGGCTGCAATAGCCGGTGCCGAAGTCGTCGATCAGCACCTGATGGCCCACGTCCCGCAAGGCTTGCAGGTTGTCACGGGCCACCACCACGTCAATCAGGCCGCGCTCGGTCACTTCGAAGGCAATCTGGTGCGCCGACACCCGGTGCTGGGCCAGCAGCCGTGCAACCACGCGGCCAATGCGCGGCACCATCACGTCGACGGCCGCCAGGTTCACCGAGACATACAGGTGGGGGTTGGCGCGAAGCAGCTGGCCTAACTGTTCCAACAACTGTTGCAGGACAAAATCGGTGATTTCGCGAATCTGGCCGGTGTTTTCCGCCATGGGGATGAACAGGTCGGGGCTGGTCAGCGTGCCATCCGGGCGACGCCAGCGCACCAGCGCCTCGGCGCCCACGCATCGTCGGCTGTTGAGGTCGAAGATCGGTTGGTACAGCACCTTCAGCTCGCCACGGCGCAGCGCGCCCTGCAGTTCATTGCTCAGGGAGCGGCGTTCGCGCACCAGTTCCAGCACCATCCAGCCCACGAACCCGGCCAGCAGCAGGCTGCCGGGGAACAGCGCCCACAAGGCCGCGTTCATTTTCGGCAGCAGGTTGGTGCGCGGGGCGATCAACACCAGCTGGTAGTCCGGCGACTTGGTGAACATGCGGTAGATCAGGCTGTCGCGGGTCACCAGCAGCGGCTGTTGCGAGGGTGGCGGCCAATCGCTGGCTGGCGGCCAGGCCTGGGGCGGGCCCAGCACCGGCACTGCGCGCTTGCCCTTGTCGAGCACCACCAGCAGGCTGCCGCCGGGTGCCAGGTCGACCACGTCGGTGAGGTGCCCGCGGGAGGTGGACACGCTGAACGGCCCCCGGCCCAGGCGCAGGGCGGCGAGGTTATCGTCGGGCTGGGTGGTGGTGTTGAGCCAATAGCTGTAGGTCGGGCCCTTGATGTCCGGGGCACGCATGGCCAGGGTGCCAGCCTCGGACGGGCGGCTGGAGCAGCTTTGCTCGCCATCGTTGTAGACCGCGTCGTAGACGAAGCGGTTGTCGAAGCCCACCTGTTGCAGGGCCGCCGTCATCGCCGGCCCGCAGCCGCGCAGGTTCTGTTCGTTGAGCAGGTCGACGCTCTCGCGCAGCTGGCCGAAGATCTGCTCCAGGCGGTCGAGGAAACGGTCGCCACGGGCATTCATCTGCTCGATTTCAGTCTGCTGGACCTGGTGCATCACCAGCCCGAAACTGGCGCTGAGCAACAGCGCCGCGCACGCGACAGCCGCCAGCGTCGCCATTAACCAGGGACGATAAAGGGCGCTGCGAAGACGCACGTAGGCGGAAGACATGGGTGAATATCCAGTTGCTCACCTTGAGGTATAGCAACTGGACGGGATTTAGCCTTGCCGTTGGGCGGAGCTGGGCAACTCAGCGCTGGCTGTTGAGCGCCTGCAGGATGGCGGCGGTTTCGGCGTCGGGCTCGCCGTCGAAGCGGGCCGGGCGGAAGTGCATCTGGAACGCGGCGATGACGTGGCGGGTGGTGACGTCCAGCTGGCCGGTCTGCACGGTCATGTAGCCCAGGCGCGACAGCTGCTGCTGGTACCAGGTCATACTTGGCGGGTTGACCTCGAAGCGGGCCTTGTTGCGCGCCACGGCGCCGGCGTCGGGCCAGATGCCCAGGCCTTCGTCGGCCAGGCGTTTCCAGGGGAACAGCGGGCCCGGGTCCTGCTTGCGCAAGGGGGCGATGTCGCTGTGGCCGATGATGTGCCGTGGTTCGATGTTGTAGCGCTTGACGATGTCCTTGAGCAGCGCTTCCACGGCCTGGATCTGGGCTTCGGTGTAGGGGTACCAGAGCCGGCCATTGGGGCCGTCGGTGAAGCCTGGGTTGACGATCTCGATGCCGATGGAGCTGGAGTTGAGCCAGGTGCGGCCATCCCACTCGCTTTCGCCGGCGTGCCAGGCGCGCTGGCCTTCATCCACCAGCTGGTAGACCGTGGGCGGGTTGAGGCCCACCAGGTAATGGGCGCTGACCTCGCCGTGGGTCAGCAGCGCCAGCGAGCGCTCGTCCGAGGCCGAAGTGTAGTGCAGCACCACGAACTGAATCCGGCTGTCATGGTTGACCGAGGGATGACTGTGGTCGATACGCAGACCGTTGGTACAGCCCGCCAACGCGAGCAACAGCAGGGCACAGCCGAGGAATTTCATAAAGGTGGGCGGCAACTTGGTGGGCAGTAATGCAATAGTATAACACACAGCCCGCAACCTCCGCGTCTTCTCGACCCGCACCGTAGCCGCTGCCGCTACGCGAAATCCTGCGCTCACCGCACCTGTAGCAGCGGCCCAAGGCCGCGTCCCGGAGCGGCGCAGGACCGCCGCCGGACGCAGCCTTCGGCAGCTGCTACGCGACGTATGTAGTTTGCCGTCAGCTTCAGGCGTGGAGCACGCGGTTGCGGCCAGCCGCCTTGGCGCGGTACAGGGCTTCGTCGGCGCGCTTGAGCACCAGCTCGCTGCGCTCGCCGCCACGGAAACCGGCGACGCCGATGGAAATGGTGATGGTCACGCGCTGCCCCTTGAAGTGGAACGGGCAGGCTTCCACCGCCGCGCGCAGGGTTTCCACCAGGCGCACGCCTTCGACCATGGAGGTGTGCGGGATCAACATGACGAACTCCTCACCACCAAAGCGCGCCATGAAGTCCATGGGCCGCAGGCGCTTGCGCAGTTCGTTGGCGATGATCTTCAACACCTTGTCGCCGGCCAGGTGGCCGTAGCTGTCGTTGATGGACTTGAAGTGATCCAGGTCCAGCATCGCCAGCAGCAGCTCGCTGCCATCCTCCTGGCGCAGGGCCACGGCCTGCTCCAGGCGCTCGGTCCAGGCCGCGCGGTTGGGCAGGCCGGTGAGCGGGTCGATCAGCGCCTTCTGGCGCTGCTCTTCCAGGTGCTCGCGGTAGCCCTGGGCTTCGCCTTCCATGCTGGCCACGCGTTCGGCCAGGCCTTGCAGGCGCGTGGCAATTTCCTGCTCGCGCTGGTCGCGTTGCTGCTGGTGGGCATCGATGGTGCCGATCAGGCCTTCCAGGCGCTGCTCCAGGACCTGCTTGAGGCTGGCCACGTCAGTAGCGCCCTGCATGCTGGTCTGCATGCCATCCACGTGCTCGCGCAGCTGGTTGTCCAGCTCGCGGGCGGCCGAGCGGCTGTCGGCGTGGCCTTCGCTGGCGGCCTGCAGATGGCTCTGGAAGGTATCCAGGCGCTCGTTCAACTGCTTGAGGTACAGCTCGAAATCATGCTGGCCGCTGTCGTTGATGGCCAGCATCAGGGTGGCCAGGTCGTCGAGGATCGGCAGCAGTTCGTACCAGTTCAGCCCGTGGCGCAGCCGGTCCTGCATGGCCTCGGCCTGCGGGCGATGACGTTCCGGCAACGTCAGGTCGTTGAGCAGCCCCAACAGGGTTTCTTCGATGTGCGCGGCCACCGAGCTGTAGGACGGTTCTGGCGAGGGGGGCAGGGCGTACAGCAGGTCCTCGCCTGGCTCCTGGGGATCAATGGCGGCGATGGCCTCGGCCATTACCGAAGGCAGCGGCAGGCGGTCGATGAACACCGGCGGCGCGACCTCGGGGGCAGCGGCGGGCGATTCGGGCACCGGGGCCGGCGGCTCGCTGGCGGGGGCCAGCACCGTGGGTACGAAGGGCTGCACCTGCGCGGCCGGCTGCTCGTCGACCGGCTGCGCCACTGCCTCGTCGGGCTCCGGGGGCTGGGCCGGCTGCAGTTGGGGCTCCAGCTGGGGCGCGGGCTCAGGTGCAGCCACTTCAACAGGCGTCGGTGCAGGTTGCGGCACCAGGGCTGGGGTTTCAGCTGGCGGCGAAACATCGAGCACCTCAGCCGGGGCGGCGTCCAACACGGGCGGGGCGGCGGCAGCGACGGGCTGGGGCTGCACAGATGCGGGCTCTGGCACGGCTTCCGTCTGCTCGGCGTCACGGCCACCGAACAGGCGCTGGAACAGCCCCTGGCGCTGCGAGTCGGCGGTATGTTCAATGCCCGCCAGGGCCTGGCCTTGCAGGCCACTGAGTTCACTGAGCAGCAGCGGAATCTCCCGCGCCTGGCCGGCGCGCTCCTCCAGCTGCTTGGCGAATTTCTTCAGCGGCTTGCTGACATCGCGGGGCAGCGGCAGCTTCTGCAATTGGTCGACCAGCGCGGTCAGTGCAGTGCTGATCTGGGTGACACGGGTCTCGCGGCGCTGTTCGGAATCCAGCACGGCCTTTTCCAGGCGTGGAATCAGTGCGGCCAGCCCGGCGTCCATGTCGTCGGTGCGCACCACCTCGCGCATTTCCTTCATGCACTGGTCCACGGCCTTGTCGGTACCCTCGGCAGCCAGGGTGCTGCGCACCAGGCCGCGGCGCAACAGGTCGAGCCGCGCGTTCCAGCGACGCTCCAGTTTCTCCTGCTGTTCAATACTCTTGAGGTACTTTTCTTTCCAGCGCTGGGCTTCTTCGGTCATGCCAAGGGTCTGCGAGGTGAGGGGCGAAGCGCCGGCAGCGCATCGGCCACGAGGGTGTCGGGCAAGCGGATCTCTACCGCCACGGGCAGATGATCGGAAATGGGTTGGGCCAGCACCTGCACCCGTTCAAGGGTCAGGCTGGGGCTGAGCAAAATATGATCAAGGCAACGCTTGGGCTGCCAGCTGGGGAACGTGGCTTCGGCCTGGGGCGCCAGCAGGCCCAGGTCGCGCAGGGGCGAATGCTGCAGCAGGTCGCTGGCATGGGTGTTCATGTCGCCCATGAGGATCTGGTGCTTGTAGCCGCCAATCAGTTCGCGAATGTAGGCCAGTTGCCGCGCCCGGGTACGGGTGCCCAGGGCCAGGTGCATCATGACCACCACCAGCGCTTCGTCACCCTCGCCAAAGCGCGCCAGGATGGCACCGCGGCCGGCCGGGCCGGGCAACGGGTGGTCTTCCAGGCTCCAGGGGCGCAAGCGGCTGAGAATGCCGTTGCTGTGCTGGGCCAGGCGGCCAAGGTTGCGGTTGAGTTGCTGGTACCAGTAGGGGAAGGCGCCCAGGTGGGCCAGGTATTCGACCTGGTTGACGTAACCGGAGCGAATGCTGCCGCCGTCCACCTCCTGCAGGGCAACCAGGTCGAAGTCAGCGAGCAGGCCGCCGATCTTCTGCAGGTTGTTGGTGCGGCCGGTGTGCGGCAACAGGTGTTGCCAGCTGCGCGTCAGGTAGTGGCGGTAGCGTTCGGTGCTGATGCCAACCTGGATGTTGAAACTGAGCAGGCGCAGCCGGCCATCCTCGGGGAGGCCGCTGGTGTTTACATGATGCTCGTTGACCCGCGGATCACGCAGGCCAACGACACGTTCGGTTCTCCAGCGGCGCACAGGTCACCTGAGGTTAGTTGGCAGCGCTCTTGTTGGCTGCACGTTCTTTGGCAATCAGTGCATCGGCCACTTTCAGCGTTTCTTCAGGGCCACCTGCAGTGCCAAGGTCAAAACGGTACTTGCCGTTGACGATCATGGTTGGCACGCCCTGCACACCGTAGGCCACGGCCAGGTCCTTGTACTGCTTGACCTTGCCCTGCACCGCGAACGAATTGTAGGTTTCCAGGAACTTGGCGCGATCCACGCCCTGGGTAGCGACGAAGTCGGCCATCTGCTCAGGGTCGGTCAGGCGCTTGCCTTGTTTCTGGATGGCGTCGAACACGGCGGAGTGCACCTTGTGCTCCACACCCATCATGTCCAGGGTGATGAACAGTTGGCCGTGCAGGTCCCACGGGCCGCCAAACATGGCAGGGATGCGGATGAAGTGCACGTCAGCCGGCAGCTTCTCGATCCATGGGTTGATGGTTGGCTCGAAGGCGTAGCAATGCGGGCAGCCGTACCAGAACATTTCGACCACTTCGATCTTGCCAGGCTGGGCGACCGGCACCGGGCTGGTCAGTTCCACGTATTGCTTGCCCGCTTCCAGCGGGGCATCGGCGGCTTGGGCGGTCATGCCGAACAGGCTGGCTGCGACCAGCGCGGCGCCGAGGATCAGATTACGCATGCTTTACTCCTGAGCAAAAAGGGATCGCCATGCGGCGACGGGCCGTGAGACCCGTTGCCGAAGGGTTCAGTTCGCTAGTGTAACGGCAGACTTCAAGAAAAAGGGCAGCCACGGCCGCCCTTTTTGATTGTTTCATTTCAAGGCAAGACAAGCGCTTCAGTGCAGGCCCTGCACATAGGACGCCAGGGCCTCGATGTCCTTGTTGCTGAGCTTGGCGGCGATGCTGCGCATGACCATGGTGTCACCGTCGTTGGTGCGGTTGCCCTCGCGGAAGTCAGTGAGCTGCTTGGTCACGTACTGCGCATGCTGGCCGCCCAGGTGCGGAAAGCCGGCCATGGGGTTGCCGACGCCGTTGGGCGAGTGGCAGCCGGTGCAGGCCGGCATGCCGCTGTCCAGCTTGCCGCCGCGGAACAGCGCCTCGCCCTTGGCCACCAGGTTGGGGTCGGCGGCGCCGACGCTGCCGTTCTGGCTGTTGAAATAGGCGGCAAGGTCAGCCAGGTCCTGGTCGCTGAGGTTGGTCAGCAGGCCAGTCATCTCGGGCACCTGGCGCTTGCCCGACTTGATGTCGTGCAGCTGTTTTTCCAGGTAGCGCTGGCCCTGGCCGGCCAGTTTCGGGAAGTTGGGCGCCATGCTGTTGCCGTCCGGCCCGTGGCAGGCACCACAGACCGCCGCCTTGGCCTGCCCGGCAGCCGGGTCACCCGCCGCATGGGCCATGCCGGTCAGCCCTGCTGCGGTCACAAGCAGACTTACTATTATTTTTTTCATCAGCTAATCCAACTACGGCTAAGGGTGATAGATCTGTGCCGCAGGCTTGGGCCGCTCATCCAGTGGATTACGGTCTTGTAGTCTTCGGCACTGCAGTCCGTGCACAATCCACGCGGCGGCATAGCCTTGAAACCCTGTATTACATCAAAGACGCTAGCAGCAAGCCGCTGTTTCGTCCTGAAACGAGAGGTTCAGGGTTGGGGAAATTTGCGTTCTAATGCGCAACTACGACAGAGATGCCCCCAAGGTGTGTCCCCGGCAACGGGACAAAGCACACACGAAATCTACGGCATTATATACTACCGACGTCAGCGAAGCGGAAACGACCCGCCTGCCAGGGCCCTTGCCCGGCGTCGCCCCACAGCGGAAATCACATGCAAGTCAAAAACCCCATCCTCGGTCTGTGCCAACAGGCTACCTTCTCGCTCAGCGCCGCCAAGGTCGACCAGTGCCCCGATGACGAAGGCTTTGAAGTGGCCTTCGCCGGCCGCTCCAACGCCGGCAAGTCCAGCGCCCTGAACACCCTGACCCACGCCAGCCTGGCGCGCACATCCAAGACCCCGGGGCGCACGCAGCTGCTGAACTTCTTCCAGCTGGACGAGGAGCGCCGCCTGGTGGACTTGCCCGGCTACGGCTACGCCAAGGTGCCGATCCCGCTCAAGCAGCACTGGCAGCGCCACCTCGAGGCGTACCTGGGCAGCCGCGAGAGCCTCAAGGGCCTGATCCTGATGATGGACATCCGCCACCCGATGACCGACTTCGACCAGCTGATGCTCGACTGGTCGGTGGCCAGCCACATGCCCATGCACATCCTGCTGACCAAGGCCGACAAGCTGACCTACGGCGCGGCCAAGAACACCTTGCTCAAGGTGCAGTCGGAAATTCGCAAGGGCTGGGGTGATGCGGTCAGCATCCAGCTGTTCTCGGCGCCCAAGCGCATGGGCCTGGAAGACGCGTATGCCGTGCTGGCGCGCTGGATGGAACTGCCGGACAAGGTCGAAGGCTGAATTCCAGGCAAAAAAAACCCCGGACTTCGTATGGGGAGGGGAAGTTCGGGGTCCAAGTTCCGGACCGCTAGGGCGGGGTCCAGATATCTGCCAACACTTAACACAACATAGGAGCATCGAACGGCTTCACCAGCCATTCAGGTACTCTGAGTCGGGTTTGACAGGTTTAGTTCCCGCAGCGCTCAAAACTTATTGTCCTAAGCGGGTGGCTGCTTAGACGCGGCCTTCGGCCGCTGCTACGTAGGTCCCGTCGCATCCGCATCCGTCCGAACACAAACCCCGTAGTAGCGGCCAACGGCCGCGTCCAAACGCACCGCTATCAGTGCGCCTCGTCCCAGTTGTTACCCACGCCCACTTCCACCAGCAACGGCACGTCCAGCTCGGCGGCACCGCTCATGTGCGGGCGGATCTGCTCGCTGACCTGCTCGACCAGGTCTTCACGCACTTCCAGCACCAGTTCGTCGTGTACCTGCAGGATCACCCGGGCATCCAGGCCCGACTCGCCCAGCCAGCCATCCACGGCCACCATGGCGCGCTTGATGATGTCCGCCGCCGTGCCCTGCATCGGCGCGTTGATGGCGGTACGCTCGGCGCCCTTGCGCAGGGCCGGGTTCTTGGCGTTGATGTCGGCCAGGTACAGGCGGCGGCCAAACAGGGTTTCCACGTAGCCTTGCTCGGCGGCCTGGGTGCGCGTGCGCTCCATGTAGGCCAGCACGCCAGGGTAGCGGGCGAAGTAGCGGTCGATGTATTCCTTGGCCTGCTTGTTATCGACGCCGATCTGCTTGGCCAGGCCGAAGGCGCTCATGCCGTAGATCAGGCCGAAGTTGATGGCCTTGGCGCTGCGGCGCTGGTCGATGGTGACCTGCTCCAGCGCCACGCCGAACACTTCCGCAGCCGTGGCACGGTGCACGTCGAGGTTGTTCTGGAAGGCGTGCAGCAGGCCTTCGTCCTTGGCCAGGTGGGCCATGATGCGCAGTTCGATCTGCGAGTAGTCCGCCGCCAGCAGCTTGTAGCCCGCCGGCGCCACGAAGGCCTGGCGGATGCGCCGACCTTCGGCGGTGCGGATGGGGATGTTCTGCAGGTTCGGGTCGCTGGACGACAGGCGGCCGGTGGCGGCCACCGCCTGGTGGTAGGAGGTGTGGATACGCCCGGTGCGCGGGTTGATCTGCTCCGGCAGGCGGTCGGTGTAGGTGCTCTTCAGCTTGCTCAGGGAGCGGTACTGCATCAGCACCTTGGGCAGCGGGAAGTCCTGCTCGGCCAGCTCCGCCAGCACCGCTTCGGCGGTGGACGCCTGGCCCTTGGCGGTCTTGTTGAGCACCGGCATGCCCAGCTTGTCGTAGAGAATCACGCCCAGCTGCTTTGGCGAACCGAGGTTGAACTCCTCACCGGCGATTTCGTAGGCCTGGCGCTCCAGCTCGGCCAGTTTCCCGCCCAGCTCGCCGCTCTGCACGCCCAGCAGCGCAGCATCGACCAGCGCGCCCTGTCGCTCGATCTTGGCCAGCACCGGCACCAGCGGCATCTCGATGTTATCCACCACGTTGATCAGGCTTGGCGCCGCGGCCAGCTTGGCCTGGAACAGCTGGTGCAGGCGCAGGGTCACGTCGGCGTCTTCCGCCGCATAGGGGCCGGCCTGTTCCAGGGGAATCTGGTCGAAGGTCAGCTGCTTGGCGCCCTTGCCGGCGATCTGCTCGAAGGTGATGGTGGTGTGGCCCAGGTACTTGGCCGCCAGGCTGTCCATGTCATGGCGGGTAGCGGTGGAGTCCAACACGTAGGATTCGAGCATGGTGTCGAACTTCACGCCCTGCACATTGATGCCCTGGGCCGGATCGCCGCCGATGGCGCAGTTGGCCAGGATGTTCATGTCGTACTTGGCGTTCTGGCCGACCTTGGCCTTGGCCGGGTCTTCCAACAGCGGCTTGAGCGCGCGCAGCACGGTGTCGCGGTCCAACTGTTCGGGAGCGCCCATGTAGGAATGGGTCAGCGGGATGTAGGCCGCTTCGTGGGGCTGCACGGCGAACGACAGGCCTACCAGCTGCGCCTTCTGGGCGTCCAGGCCGGTGGTCTCGGTGTCGAAGGCGAACAGCTCGGCCTTGTTCAGTTTTTCCAGCCACGCATCGAAACGCGCCTGGTCGAGGATGGTTTCGTAGCGGGTTTCCACCGCAGCCACCGGGGTGGCCTCGGCCACCACTTCCTGGCCGGCGCGCTTGGCGTCGCGCTGCACTTCGTCGATCCAGCTCTTGAATTCCAGCTCGGTGTACAGCTCCACCAGGGCCTCGCGGTCCGGCTCGCCGCACACCAGGGCTTCCACTTCCACGTCGAGCGCGACGTCGATCTTGATGGTGGCCAGCTGGTAGGACAGGAACGCCATGTCCTTGTGTTCTTCAAGCTTGGCCGGCAGGTTCTTCGCGCCGCGGATCGGCAGGGCAGGGACCTTGTCGAGGTTCTCGTACAGCTCCTTCAGGCCGCCACCGATACCCACCAGCAGGCCCACGGCGGTTTTTTCGCCCACGCCGGGAACGCCAGGGATGTTGTCGACTTTGTCGCCCATCAGGGCGAGATAGTCGATGATGTGCTCCGGCCCCACGCCGAATTTTTCCTTCACGCCTTCGATGTCCATGACGCTGCCGGTCATGGTGTTGACCAGGGTCACGTGGCCATCCACCAACTGGGCCATGTCCTTGTCGCCGGTGGAGATGATAACCGGGCGGTCGGCGGCGGCGCTGCTGCGGGCCAGGGTGCCGATCACGTCGTCGGCCTCCACGTTGTCCACGCACAGCAGCGGGTAGCCCAGGGCCCGCACGCTGGCGTGCAGCGGCTCTACCTGCACGCGCAGGTCGTCGGGCATGCTCGGGCGGTTGGCCTTGTAGTCGGCGAACATTTCATCGCGGAACGTGCCGCCCTTGGCGTCGAACACCACGGCGAACGGGCTGTCGGGGTACTGCTTGCGCAGGCTCTTGAGCATGTTCAGCACGCCCTTGACCGCGCCGGTCGGCATTCCCTTGGATGTGGTCAGCGGTGGCAGCGCATGGAACGCCCGATACAGGTAGGAAGAACCGTCCACCAGGACGAGGGGAGCTTTGCTCATGAGCAGAATCAACCTTTTCGGCGGGTCCGGCGCTAGAATGTCCGGAACATTGACGACAAAGGGACAAGGTTATCATGCGAACCGCTAAACGCTTGTTGCTGGCCAGTCTGTTGATCGCCTGTCCGATGGCCGTGCTGGCCGCGGATGAAGGTGTAACGGCTGATCCGGATGTCACCATTCGCCAGGAAGGCGACAAAACAGTCCAGGAATACCGGCAGAATGGCTTCCTGTACGCGATCAAGATCACCCCGAAACACGGCAAGCCGTACTTTCTGGTTCGCGCCGACGGTACCGATGCCAACTACATCCGGTCTGATCAGCCGGACATGCTGATTCCGGCATGGAAGATCTTCGAATGGAAATGACTCAACCTTAACTTCAACCGGGCACCCCCGACGGGGTGCCAGTATGGGCAAATTTTTCATGTCAGTGTTTACACCCCTGTCGCGGCCTGAGCTTGAAACCTTTCTCGCACCTTACGGCCTGGGCCGTCTTCGCGACTTCCAGGGCATTGCCGCCGGTACCGAGAACAGCAATTTCTTCATCAGCCTGGAACAGGGCGAGTACGTCCTGACCCTGGTGGAACGCGGCCCGGTGCAGGACCTGCCGTATTTCGTGGAACTGCTGGACGTGCTGCACGAGGCCAACCTGCCGGTGCCGTATGCACTGCGCACCATCGACGGCGTGGCCCTGCGCGAGCTGGCCGGCAAGCCGGCGCTGCTGCAACCGCGCCTGCCGGGCAAGCACATCAAGGAACCCAACAGCCAGCACTGCGTGCAGATGGGCGAGCTGATCAGCCACATCCACCTGGCCACCCGCGACCACGTGCTCGAGCGCAAGACCGACCGTGGCCTGGACTGGATGCTGGAAGAGGGCGAGCGCCAGATCGGCCAGCTGGGTAGCGAGGCCGCGGCCCTGATGCGCAGCGCGCTGGAAGAGATCAAGGCGCACAAGGCGCAGATCCTGGCCCTGCCACGCGCCAACCTGCACGCCGACCTGTTCCGCGACAACGCCATGTTCGAGGGCACCCACCTGACGGGCGTGATCGACTTCTACAACGCCTGCTCCGGGCCGATGCTGTACGACCTGGCCATCAGCCTGAACGACTGGTGCTCGGACGCCGCCGGCGCGCTGGACGCGCCGCGTGCGCGGGCCATGCTGGGGGCTTATGCGGCGCTGCGGCCGTTCACGGCGGCGGAGGCCGAGTTGTGGCCGGTGATGCTGCGCGTGGCCTGCGTGCGCTTCTGGCTGTCGCGCCTGGTGGCGGCGCAGGCGTTCGCGGGAATGGACGTGTTGATCCACGACCCGGCGGAGTTCGAACACCGCCTGGCGTTGCGCCAGCAGGTCAGTGTGGCGCTGCCGTTCGCGCTTTGATCACCCGCACATGACGCGGCCTGGCGGCCGCTGCTACGGGGTTCGTAGCAGCTGCCGAAGGCTGCGTCACGGCCACGCGCAGTGCATGTGCAACAAAATCAGAGCTGCTCCAGGCAACCCGCCAGATCGTTGCCCAGCTTCTCCATCAACTGCTCATACCCCTGCGGCGACGCCTCGGCAAAACCGCCCAGGCCATCCAGCTCCGCCAGGCGCACCGGCAATCCTGCCGTCAGCGTCTCGGCCAGGCGCGGCCGTGCCGGCGGCTCGCTGAACACACACGACTTGCCCACTTCCTGCAACCGCGCACGCATGGCGGCCACGTGCTGGGCGCCCGGCTGCACTTCGGCGGCCACGCTGAACACACCGGTGTGCTTGACCCCGAACTCATCCTCGAAGTAGTCGAAGCCCTCGTGGAACACGAAGAACGGCTTGCCGGCCACGCCGGCCAGGCGCGACTTCAGGCGGCCATCCAGCGCGTCCAGGCGGCCGTCGAAGGCCTTGAGGTTGCCGGCATAACGTGCGGCGTTGGCCGGGTCGGCCTTGCTCAGGTCGGCGGCCATGCGCGCCGCGATCACCCGGGCATTGAAGGTCGACAGCCACAGGTGCGAGTCCAGGCTGCCGGGGCGGTGGTCGTGGTCATGCTCGTCCGGGTCGGCTTCCTCGTGGGACTGGCTGTCCGCGGTAAAGTGGCGCAGCTTGAGGCCAGCCATGTCCTGGATCGTCACCGTAGGCTTGCCACGGGTAGCCACCACGCGCGGCAGGAAGCCTTCCATGTCCGGGCCGATCCAGTACAGCAGGTCGGCATCGGCCACCCGGCGCACGTCCGAGGGGCGCAGGGCGTAGTGGTGCGGCGAGGCGCCCGGCGGCAGCAGCACTTCAGGCTTGCCCAGGCCGTCCTGCACGGCGGCGGCAATCAGCTGCAGGGGCTTGATGCTGGTGAGCACGCGAACCTCGGCCTGGGCGGGCACGGTCACGACAGCGGCAAGGCAGAAACCGACAAAAAGAGTAAAAATGCGGGACACAATGACCACTCAACTGGGCGAGAACAGGTAATATAATAACGTCTCTTGCTGATATCGTCGCCGCTCATGCCCAATACTCCGCTGGCCAACCGCCCCCACGACCACTCCCACTGCGTGCATAGCGCCCTGTCGGAAGCCGATGCCCTGTGCGCACGCATGGGCCTGCGCCTGACCGCCCTGCGCCGCCGGGTGCTGGAACTGGTGTGGCAGAGCCACAAGCCGCTGGGCGCCTACGATATCCTCGCCGTGCTCAGTGACCAGGACGGCCGCCGCGCGGCGCCGCCCACCGTGTACCGCGCGCTGGATTTCCTCCTGGAAAACGGCCTGGTGCACCGCATCGCCTCGCTCAACGCCTTCATCGGCTGCAACCACCCCGAGCACGCGCACCAGGGCCAGTTCCTGATCTGCCGCGAGTGCCACGTGGCGCTGGAGCTTGAACAACCCGCCATCAGCCAGGCCATCATCAAGAGCGCCGCCGACGTGGGCTTCAAGGTCGAAGGCCAAACCGTGGAAGTGGTCGGTCTCTGCTCGGCCTGCCAGGCCGCCTGATGAACGATGCCCTGATCCGCCTGGAACAGGTGGCGGTCACGTTCGCCGGCCAGAACGTGCTGGATAACATCCAGCTGAGCGTGCGCAGCGGCGAAATCGTCACCCTGATCGGCCCCAACGGCGCCGGCAAGACCACCCTGGTGCGTGCCGTGCTCGGCCTGCTGAAGCCCGACAGCGGCGTGGTGTGGCGCAAGCCCAAGCTGCGCATCGGCTACATGCCGCAAAAACTCCACGTCGACCCGACGCTACCGCTGTCGGTGCTGCGCTTCCTGCGCCTGGTGCCGGGCGTCGACCGCAAGCGCGCCCTGGCGGCGCTGGCCGAAGTGGGCGCCGAACAGGTCATCGACAGCCCGGTGCAGAACATCTCCGGCGGCGAGATGCAGCGCGTGCTGCTGGCCCGCGCCCTGCTGCGCGAGCCCCAGCTGCTGGTGCTGGACGAGCCGGTGCAGGGCGTCGACGTGGCCGGCCAGGCCGAGCTGTACAGCCTGATCACCCGCCTGCGCGACCGCCATGGCTGCGGCGTGCTGATGGTGTCCCACGACCTGCACCTGGTGATGAGCACCACCGACCAGGTAGTGTGCCTGAACCGCCATGTGTGCTGCTCCGGCCACCCCGAGCAGGTCAGCGGCGACCCGGCGTTCGTCGAGTTGTTCGGCGACCACGCGCCCAGCCTGGCGGTGTATCACCACCATCACGACCACGCCCATGACCTGCATGGCGAAGTGGTGGCCGGCGAATGCGACCCCGTTCAAACCCCTCACGTACATGGAGACGGCTGCAAGCATGGCTGATTTTCTGCTCTACGCCTTGCTGGCCGGCTTGTCCCTGGCAGTCGTCGCCGGCCCCCTGGGCTCGTTCGTGGTGTGGCGGCGCATGGCCTATTTCGGCGACACGCTGTCCCACGCCGCCCTGCTGGGCGTGGCCATGGGCTTCCTGCTGGACGTCAGCCCGGCGCTGGCGGTAACCGTGGGCTGCCTGCTGCTGGCGATCCTGCTGGTGACCCTGCAGCAGCGCCAGCCGCTGGCGTCCGACACGCTATTGGGCATCCTGGCGCCCAGCACCCTGTCCCTGGGCCTGGTGGTGCTGAGCTTCATGCACGACGTGCGCATCGACCTGATGAGCTACCTGTTCGGCGACCTGCTGGCCATCAGCCCCACCGACCTTGCCTGGATCCTGGGCGGCAGCGCCGCGGTCATGGTGCTGGTGCTGGCGCTATGGCGGCCGCTGCTGGCGGTTACCGTGCACGAGGAACTGGCCAAGGTCGAAGGCCTGCCGGTGGCCGGCCTGCGCATGACGTTGATGCTGCTGATTGCCATCGTCATTGCCGTGGCGATGAAAATCGTCGGCGTGCTGCTGATCACCTCGTTGCTGATCATCCCGGCCGCCGCGGCACAACGTCACGCTCGCTCGCCAGAACAGATGGCCCTGGGCGCCAGTATCCTGGGCGTCATCGCCGTGTGCGGGGGCCTGGCGATGTCGTGGTTCAAGGACACGCCGGCCGGTCCGTCCATCGTCGTTTGCGCCGCTACACTGTTCCTATTGAGCTTCGCATTGCCCCGTCGTTGACGCCTCTGTGGGATTTCACAGGTTTTCGTGCCTTCAGACAGGGTGTAGACTTGGCCGCTTTTTGCGCAATTAGAGAGTCGCAGGAATGAAGCCGTTCGCCTCCCGTTATCTGCTCCTTGCCGCATTTTCGCTCATCTTGGGCGCTTGCCAGAGCCACACGCCAGACGCTGCCGCCCCGGTGCCAGCGACGGATGCGTTTTTGCAGCTGCAACAGAACATCGACAGCGGCGAGTTGGCCACCGCCGAGGACCAACTGGGCGCGCTGCAAAAGCAGAGCCCGGACGACCCACGCCTGGAGCCTTACCAGCGCCAGTTGGCCGAGGCCTACCTGCAGCGCAGCCAAATCGTGCTGCAGAAGGGTGACGTCAACGCCGCCGCCACCGCCCTGGCCCGCGCCCGCGCGCTGATGCCCAAGGCCCCGGCCCTGACCGGCGGCGCCAACGGCCCGATCCGCCAGGCGCGCAAGGCGGAGCTGGAGAAAGCCGAGGCCGCCCTGGAGGCAGCCGAAGCCAAGCCAGCGGCCAAGGTCATCGACCCCACGGCGCAGAGCACCCCGGTGGCGCTGAACATCACCGAAAGCCGCGCGCTGCAGCGCCAGCTGGATGACATTGCCACTGACGTGGTGAATTACCAGTGTGACGTGTTGGTGGTGGTGCCACGTACCCAGGACTGGCCGTGGTTGCAGACGCTGATCAAGAAGCGCGTGACCCGACTGGCGCCGAACCTTGAGTGGAAGCTGGACCACAAGGTGGTGCGCAACCAGGCGGCGCAGATGGTCCTCACGCCCAGGAAATAACCCGTAGCAGCTGCCGCCAGGCGGCGTCCCCAGGCACCGCGTGGCGCCCTGACGCCGCCTGGCGGCAGCTGCTACGACGGTTAGGCGGGGACTGCCTTGGCTTTTGGCTCGCGGTCCCAGACGCGGTGCTTGGCAATGGCAGCAATGAACGCCTTGTGCGCCTTGGCGTCGTCACCCACCAGCAGCCCGGCATCCTCATCCAGCTTCAGCGCATCGATAATGGCCTTGGCCTCGCTGTTCACGCCGATTGCCTTCAGGTGCTTGTAGGCCTCCAGCAGGAAGTGCAGGGCCACGCCGTCGCCGCTCAGCGCCTGCACCGAAGCTTCGCCGCCCGGCACCCACACCGCATCGAACGCCACCGACGGCAGGCCTTCGGCCGACGCATCCACCGGCAAGGCCTTGCCATCGGCGGTCTTCACCGGCGCCGAAGTCGGGCCCAGCACCTTGGCGTGGGCACCTTCGGCTTCCAGCGCCTTCTTCACCGCCGCCACTTGCGCGCCATCGACGCCATCAGCCACCAGCACCGCTACCTTGCGGCCCTTGATATCGCCCGCCAGCAGGTTCAGCTGGCTCAACGCCGGCGAGGCTTTGAGCGACAGCTCGGGGACCTGCACCGTGCCGGCCTTGGGCGCCGGCAGGCCTAGGTTGGTAGCCACGCGGGCGGCCAGGTCGAGGTCGATGTTGGCGAGAATCTCGTTCACTTCGCGGGCGCGGATGTACTCACGCTCCACCTTGCCCAGCTCGAAACTGTAGGCGGCTATCACGTGCTCCTGCTCGGGCTTGGCCAGGCTGTGGAAGAACAGCCGCGCCTGGGAAAAGTGGTCGGCGAACGACTCGCTGCGCTGGCGCACCTTGTGCGCTTCGATGCGCTCGGGGTAGCTCTCGAAACCGCCGTCCTGGGCCGCCGGCGGGGTTTCCCGCGGCCAGCCGCCGTCAATGGAATTGGGCTCGTAGGAGGCACGGCCCTTGTCGATGGTCACCCGGTGCTGCGCATCACGCTGGCTGCTGTGGTTCGGCGCCACCGGACGGTTGATCGGTATTTCGTGGAAGTTCGGCCCGCCCAGGCGGCTGATCTGCGTGTCAGTGTAGGAAAACAGCCGGCCCTGCAGCAGCGGGTCGTTGGAGAAGTCGATGCCCGGCACAATGTGGCCGGGGCAGAAGGCTACCTGCTCGGTCTCGGCGAAATAGTTGTCCGGGTTGCGGTTGAGCACCATCTTGCCCAGCGGCGTCACCGGCACCAGCTCTTCGGGGATGATCTTGGTGGGGTCGAGCAGGTCGAAGTCGAACTTGTGCTCGTCTTCTTCGGCGACGATCTGCACGCCGAACTCCCACTCGGGGTAGTCGCCCATCTCGATGGCTTCCCACAGATCACGGCGGTGGAAATCGGTGTCCTTGCCCGCCAGCTTCTGGGCCTCGTCCCATACCAGCGAACACACGCCGGCCTTGGGCTTCCAGTGGAACTTGACGAAGCTGGCCTTGCCCTCGGCGTTGATCAACCGGAAGGTATGAATGCCGAAGCCTTCCATGGTGCGCAGGCTTTTCGGGATGGCGCGGTCGGACATGGTCCAGATCACCATGTGCGCCGACTCCGGCACCAGCGAGACGAAGTCCCAGAAGGTGTCGTGGGCGGAGCCGCCGGTGGGGATCTCGTTGTGCGGCTCGGGTTTCACCGCGTGGACGAAATCCGGGAACTTGATCGCGTCTTGAATGAAGAACACTGGCATGTTGTTGCCAACCAGGTCGAAATTGCCTTCATCGGTGTAGAACTTGACGGCAAAGCCACGCACGTCACGCACCGTGTCGCCCGAACCGCGAGGGCCCTGCACGGTGGAAAAGCGCACGAACACCGGGGTAATTTTCGCCGGGTCCTGCAGGAAGCCGGCCTTGGTCAGCTCGGCATGGTTGCCGTAGCTCTGGAAATAGCCGTGGGCGCCGGTGCCGCGGGCGTGGACGATGCGCTCGGGAATGCGTTCGTGGTCAAAATGCGTGATTTTCTCGCGCATGATGAAGTCTTCCAGCAGCGACGGGCCGCGTGCGCCGGCCTTCAGGGTGTTCTGGTTGTCGCTGACCTTGACCCCCTGGTTGGTGCGCAGGGCCTGCCCGGTGGCGTCGGAGCGGAAGGTTTCCAGGCTGTCGAGCTTGGCGTTGGTGTTGGCGCGGTCCGGGGTGTCGGTACCGGCTGCCTCGCTTTTACCGGAACGGGGTGGGTTCTTTTTCATCTGTCCTAAACTCCTCATCGGCAGCCGCCCTTTGCGGGCGATCCATAGGCGAAAAACCCTGTCACGGGCAGGGATGACCTAGTTAGTGACTGGCCCGTTTTGCCGCCGTTCCTTTTATTTCGCCTGCCTTCCATCGTCTTATCGCCAAATGAAAGGATGTTCAGGAAATAAATGCTAAGTCTCTCTAAACGGACAGGCTAAAATGCGCGACCGGCAAAAACGCTGTCCCCATTCCATGCGCCCCACAAGGTTCGCTACGTGATCGAGTTTCAAAATGTCCACAAGACCTACCGCGTCAACGGTAGGGAAATCCCCGCCCTGCACCCGACCAACCTGAGCGTCGAGAACGGGCAGGTGTTCGGCCTGATCGGCCATTCCGGTGCCGGCAAAAGTACCCTGCTGCGCCTGATCAACCGCCTGGAGGCGCCAAGCGGCGGCCGGATCATCGTCGACGGTGAAGACGTCACCGCGTTCGATGCCAACAGCCTGCGCCGCTTCCGCCAGCAGGTCGGGATGATCTTCCAGCACTTCAACCTGCTGGCCTCCAAGACCGTCGCCGACAACGTGGCGCTGCCACTGCGCCTGGCGGGCGAGCTGCCGGCCAGCGAGATCAACAAGCGCGTTGCCGCGCTGCTGGAGCGCGTCGGCCTGTCCGACCACGCCAAGAAGTACCCGGCGCAGCTGTCCGGCGGCCAGAAGCAGCGCGTGGGCATTGCCCGCGCGCTGTCCACCAACCCCAAGGTGCTGCTGTGCGACGAGGCCACCAGTGCCCTCGACCCGCAGACCACGGCGTCGGTGCTGCAACTGCTGGCTGAGATCAACCGCGAGCTGAAGCTGACCATCGTACTGATCACCCACGAGATGGACGTGATCCGCCGCGTCTGCGACCAGGTGGCCGTGATGGACGCCGGCGTCATCGTCGAGCAAGGCCCGGTGGCCAAGGTGTTCCTGCACCCGCAGCACCCGACCACCAAGCGCTTCGTGCAGGAAGACGAGCAGATCGACGAGAACGAGCAGCGCGACACCTTCGCCCACGTGCCGGGCCGCATCGTGCGCCTGACCTTCCAGGGCGAATCCACCTACGCGCCGCTGCTGGGTACCGTGGCCCGTGAGACGGGCGTCGACTACAGCATCCTCGCCGGCCGCATCGACCGCATCAAGGACACGCCCTACGGGCAGCTGACCCTGGCCATCACCGGTGGCGACATGGACGCTGCCTTCGCCCGCTTCACCTCTGCAGACGTTCATATGGAGGTGCTGCGCTAATGGACTTCCTCAACTACTTCGCCAACGTCGACTGGTCCGAGATTCTCGACGCCACCAACGACACCATGGTCATGCTCGGCGCCTCGCTGGTGTTCACCGTGTTGCTGGGCCTGCCCCTGGGCGTGCTGCTGTTCATCTGCGGCCCGCGCCAGCTGTTCGAGAACAAGGGCATCTACGCGCTGCTGGCGTTCTGCGTGAACGTGCTGCGCTCGCTGCCGTTCATCATCCTGCTGATCGTGCTGATCCCGGTTACCGTGCTGATCACCGGCACTTCGCTGGGCGTCGCCGGGGCGATTCCGCCGCTGGTCATCGGCACCACGCCGTTCTTCGCGCGCCTGGTGGAAACCGCCCTGCGTGAGGTGGACCGCGGCATCATCGAGGCCACCCAGTCCATGGGTGCCACCCCGCGCCAGATCATCATGAACGCGCTGCTGCCCGAGGCCCTGCCGGGTATCATCGCGGCAACGACGGTTACAGCGATTACACTGGTTTCCTACACTGCCATGGCCGGCGTGGTCGGTGCCGGCGGCCTGGGCGACCTGGCCATCCGCTTCGGCTACCAGCGTTTCCAGACTGACGTGATGATTGTCACCGTGGTCATCCTGGTGGTGCTGGTCCAGGTACTGCAGACCATCGGCGACAAGCTGGTGGTGCACTTCTCCCGTAAATGAATCATGTGCCGCGGCCCTGCCGCGGCGCCGAGGGCCCAGGCCTTCGCAAGGAGCTGAAAAAATGAAAAAACTGCTGGCGGCCTTTGCCGCCGTGGCCGCCCTGTCGGCCCACGCCAATGACACCCTGAACGTGGCCGCCACCGCGGTGCCCCACGCCGAAATCCTCGAATTCGTGAAGCCGCAACTGGCCAAGGAAGGCGTGGACCTGAACGTGAAAGTGTTCACCGACTACATCCAGCCCAACGTGCAGGTCGCCGAGAAGCGCCTGGACGCCAACTTCTTCCAGCACCAGCCGTACCTGGATGAGTTCAACAAGGGCAAGGGCACTAACCTTGTCGCCGTCACCGGCGTGCACCTGGAGCCCCTGGGCGCCTACTCCAGCAAATGGAAGAAACTGGCCGACCTGCCAGGCGGCGCCAACGTGGTCATCCCCAACGACGCCACCAACGGCGGCCGCGCGCTGTTGCTGCTGCAGAAAGTGGGGCTGATCAAGCTGAAGAACCCGACTGACATCCTGTCCACACCGAAGGACATCGTCGAGAACAGCAAGGACCTGAAAATCCGCGAACTGGAAGCCGCCACCCTGCCGCGCGTGCTGACCCAGGTCGACCTGGCGCTGATCAACACCAACTATGCGCTGGAAGCCAAGCTGGACCCGTCCAAGGACGCCCTGGCCATCGAAGGCAACGATTCGCCTTACGTGAACATCCTGGTCGCCCGCCCGGACAACAAGGATTCGCCGGCCATGCAAAAACTGGCGGCAGCGCTGCACAGCCCTGAGCTGAAAGCGTTCATCCTGGAGAAGTACAAGGGCGCGGTACAGCCTGCGTTCTAAGCCTCCCCCCTGACGCCGCCTGGCGGCAGCTGCTACAAGAAATCCCGTAGCAGCGGCCGCAGGCCGCGTCACAGGCGCTAAGTATTCAATCGCGCTGCACCAGCGCCGGCAGCTGCGCCGCCAGCTTCTGGCCGTTCAACGGCGCGCGAATAAAGCCCCGCTGCGTACCATCCGGCCCCAGCAACGCCAGGTTGCCGCTGTGCTCCACGGTGTAGTTGGGCTTGCTGGTGTCCGCCGGTATATAGGGAATGCTCAGGCCGTTGGCCAGCTTCTGCAGGCCGCTGCCATCGCCGGTGAAACCGCGGAAATCCTTGTCGAAATAACCCAGGTACTGCTTGAGCTGCTGCGGCGTGTCGCGGTTGGGGTCGACGCTCACCAGGATCACCTGCAGGCGCGCCGCCACGGCCGGCGGCAGTTCGCTTTTCACCTGGCGCAGCTGCGCCAGGGTAGTGGGGCAGATGTCCGGGCAGAAGGTGTAGCCGAAGAACAGCACGCTCCACTTGCCCTTGAGGTTATCCAGCGCCACGGGCTGGCCGTCCTGGTCGGTCATGGTCACCGACGGGACGCTGCGGTGCTCGGGCAGCAGGATGATGCCCGCGTCGATGAAGCCGGTGTTGGCGCCCTCGCGGTTGTCCTGCAGCACCCGGTGCACGGTGAGGCCGATGATGACCGCGACGATGGCGGCGAGGATGAAGACGGTTTTCTGGACTCGGGTCATAGGCTCAGCAACAGGTAGTGGTCGACGAGCAGGGCGATGAACAGCAGCAACAGGTACCAGATGGAGTACTTGAACAGGCTCATGGCCGCGTGCGGATTGCTGCCACGGTACAGCACCACCGCCCATTGCAGGAAGCGCGCGCCCAGGCCAATGGCGCACAGCAGGTAGAGCAGCCCGCTCATGCGGATCACGTAGGGCAGCAGCGTGGCCACCAGCATCAGCCCGGTGTACAGCAGGATATGCACCTTGGTGTAGTACACCCCGTGGGTCACCGGCAGCATGGGAATTTCTGCCCGCGCGTATTCATCGCGCCGGTGAATGGCCAGGGCCCAGAAGTGCGGCGGGGTCCAGGCGAAGATGATCAGCACCAGCAGCAGCGGCTCGGCGCTCATGTGCCCGGTGACGGCCACCCAGCCCAGCATAGGCGGGGCCGCGCCGGCCAGGCCGCCGATGACGATGTTCTGCGGCGTGGCGCGCTTGAGGAAGCCGGTGTAGATCACCGCATAGCCCAGCAGGGAGGCCAGGGTCAGCCAGGCGCACAAGGGGTTGGTGAATACCAGCAACAGCACCATGCCGCCCAGCGCCAGCGCGGCGGCGAACGTCAGCGCCGCCGTGGGCCCCAGCCGGCCCTCGGCCACCGGGCGCTTGTGGGTGCGGGCCATGAGCGCGTCGATGCGCCGGTCCACCACGTGGTTGATCACCGCCGCGCCGCCGGCACACAGGGCAATGCCCAGGTTGCCGAAAATCAGCACCGTCCATGGCACCCCGCTGCGCGTGGCCAGGAACATGCCGACCAGCGACGTCATCAGCATCAGCACCACTACCCGCGGCTTGGTCAGCTCCAGGTAGTCACGCCAGCCGGCCTGGGCATGCTCGCCCGTTGCCGTACTCATTGGCTTCTCCTCGAATGTCATTTACCCGGCCAGATCACCGGCAGGTGCGGGCGCCACGCCCGGCGCTGGGCAACGGCGCGCGGCACGGTGGCCCAGCGCAGGCGGTAATTCACAACAATCAGCGTCATCAACAGTATGGCCCCACCTGCGTTATGGGCCACTGCCACGGCCAGGGGCAAATGCAACACCACATTGCTGATGCCCAGCCCCACCTGCAAGGCCAAGGCCGCCAGCACGCCGACAGACAGTCGGCCCAGCCCTTCGACCCGCAGCCGCCAGGCCAGGCCCAGCAGCACCAGGCTCAATACGCAGGCGCCAGCGCGGTGGGTGAGGTGGATGGCGGTGCGTGCCTCGCTGTCCAGGTGGCCACCCAGGTAATTGGGGCCAATGTGCTGGGCCAGGTGGAAGCCGTTGGCGAAGTCGGCGTCGGGCAGCCATTGCCCCTGGCACAGCGGAAAGTCGGTGCAGGCCATGGCCGCGTAGTTGGAGCTGACCCAGCCGCCCAGGGCGATCTGCCCGATCACCAGGCTCAAGCCCAGCAGCGCCCAGCGCCGCAGCCGTGGCGACACCGCCGGCAGCGGGGCGAAAGCACCCGACAGCCGCAGGCTGAGCAGCAACAACAGGCTCAAGGTGGCGAAGCCGCCCAGCAGGTGTGAGGTGACCACCTGCGGCCACAGCTTCAACGTCACCGTCCACATGCCGAACGCCGCCTGCGCCACGATCACCCCCAGCAGGGCCAGCGGCAGCCGGTAAGGCTGGCCGTCGCTGCCGTGGCGGCGCCATGCCTGGATGGCCAGCAGGCCCACCAACAGCGCCAAGCTGCCGGCACAGTAGCGATGCACCATCTCGCTCCAGCCTTTTTCCGCCTCCACCGGGTGTTCCGGGAAGCGTGCCTGGGCGTGGGCCAATTGCGCGTCGGAGCTGGGCACGGCGATGAAGCCGTAGCAGCCCGGCCAGTCCGGGCAGCCCAACCCGGCATGGGTGAGGCGGGTGTAGGCGCCCAGCAGCACCACCACCAGGGCCAGGGCGGTGGCGAGCAGCGCGAGACGAAAGCCAGGTCGGGCCATGGTCGACTCCTAACCGATGTTGGACAGTTTCAGCAGTTGGCGCAGGTCGTCGAGCAGGTCCTTACCGTTGACCTGGGCGCCGTAGCGCAGCACCAGGTTGCCGTGCGGATCGATGATCCACAGGTACGGCCCAGGCTTGCCGTCGACCAGCGCGGTGTACTTGTCCAGCGCCAGCGGGTAGCGCTGCAAGCGTGGGTAGTCGCGGGCCAGCAAGGCTTCATAGTCGGCGCTCTGCGGCTGCGGCGCGGCCAAGGCATGGCTGGCGCGCGAGGCGTCACGGCCCAGGCCGATCTGGATCTGCCGCGCCAGGTACACCAGCTGCTGACAGTCGGCGGCGCAGGCACCCGGGCTGGTCACCAGCAGCTGCCAGCGTTTCTCATCGGCCGGCACGCCCAGGTCGGCCCGGCCCTGGCCGTTGGCGATCAGCTCGCCGTGGTAGCTGCGGCCCTGGGGCACCCAGAAGTCGAGCTTGTACATGAAGGTGGCCAGCACCATGGGGCCGACGGTGACGATGAAAATCAGCAGCAGCTGCAGGCGCCCGCTGCGGCGCGAGGGCTTTACCTTGGCCTCAGACAGCTCGGGTGGATTCATGGCCGCGCCCATGGCGTTTCTCCTTTTTATTATGGAAGCCGAAGTACAGGTACAGCCCCGCCAGGGTCAGGGACATGGCGAACCACTGCACGGCATAGCCGATATGCTGCTCGGGCCCCAGCGCCACCACCGGCCAGCCCAGCTGGTAGGTGGCCGGCCCGGGCGTCAGGCGCAGCTCATGGTCATAACCCTCGCGCCCCAGCTCGGCCCACAGCTTGCCGGGGGCCAGTGCGGTCACCAGCCGGGGCCAGGGTTGATTGATGGGGTCGGCGCTAAGTTGATAGGTGGCGCCCGGCGGCACGTACACCCAGGCTTCCAGATTCAGCACCTGGGCGGGGGTGTCGAAATGCGGCGGGGTGCGGCGGTCCTGCCAGGGCAGCCAGCCGCGGTTGACCAGCAGCCACAGGCCGCTGGCCTGGTCATGGAACGGCTGCAGCAGTTCCACGCCGACATGGCCGTCGCGCTGGCGACTGTCGAGGATCAGGCTGTGATCGGCATCGAACTGGCCGCGCAGCAGCACCCGCCGAAACGCCGGCG
Source organism: Pseudomonas sp. GYB4201 (assembly GCF_056312595.1). Lineage (NCBI taxonomy): Bacteria > Pseudomonadati > Pseudomonadota > Gammaproteobacteria > Pseudomonadales > Pseudomonadaceae > Pseudomonas > Pseudomonas sp. GYB4201. The sequence continues at coordinate 58,180 of NZ_JBWGIG010000009.1, forward strand.
CATCCAGGCTCGCCAACTGCGTGCTGGTCACGGGCTCCGCCAACCGGTGCTGGGCATCCAGCGCCAACAGCTGGCGTTTTTCCTCGGCACGCCCCAGCTGCCAGAAGCCCAGGCTGACCAGCGCCGGCAGCAGCGCCAGCACCACCAGGGTGGGCCACAGGCCGGGGCGAAAGCGCCTCGCTATACTTGAATTCATCGCCTGCCCCCTGTGGAGTGCCGCCATGCTCAAAGCCGCGATCGTGCTGATGTTGCTGGCCACGGTGGCCAGCCTGTTCAGCGGCCTGTTCTTCCTGGTGAAGGACGAGGGCCACTCCAACCGCCTGGTCAAGGCGCTGACCATACGCGTGATCCTGGCGGCGCTGACCATCGGCCTGGTGGCGTGGGGCTTCTACAGCGGCCAGCTCACGTCCCAGGCGCCCTGGTAGCCGCCGCTACAGCACGTACACAAAGATAAACAGCCCCACCCACACCACGTCGACGAAGTGCCAGTACCAGCTGGCCGCTTCGAAGCCGAACTGGTGCTCGGCATCGAAATGCCCGCGCAGGATGCGGATCAGCATCACCGTGAGAATCAAGGTGCCCATGGTCACGTGGGCACCGTGGAAGCCGGTAAGCATGAAGAATGTGGCGCCGTAGATGCCCGAACCCAGGGTCAGGCCCAGTTCCTGGTAAGCCTCGACGTATTCATGGGCCTGCAGGAACAGGAAGCTCACCCCCAGCAGAATGGTCGCCCCAAGCCACAGCTTCAGCGGGCCGCGGTGCCCGCGTTTCAGCGCGTGGTGGGCAATGGTCACGGTGACGCTGGAGCTGACCAGCAGCACGGTGTTGATCAGCGGCAGGTGCCAGGGGTCGATCACCGCCTTGGGCGGTGGGAACAGCTTGGGGTCGGGGGTGTGCAGCAGTGGCCAGGCGAACTGGAAGTTGGGCCACAGCATATGGGCGATGCCCTTGGGGCCTTCGCCGCCCAGCGCCGGGCCTGCGATGTTGCGCACGTAGAACAGGGCGCCGAAGAACGCCACGAAGAACATCACCTCGGAAAAGATGAACCACGACATGCCCCAGCGGAACGAGCGGTCCAGCTGCGGGCTGTAGAGCCCGGCGCGGCTCTCCTTGATGACCGCGCCAAACCAGCCGAACATCATGTAGGCAATGATCAGCGCGCCGACGAAAAAGATCCACGGCCCGTGGGAATGCTGGTGGGCCGCCTTCAGGTCGTTGAACCACGTGCCCAGGCCGAACACCGTGGTGAACAGGCCCACCGTGGCAATGATCGGCCACTTGCTCTGCGCCGGGACGTAATAGTGCTCGTGGGTTGCCATGTGCGTGGTCTCCGTTGTTGCAGGTGCCCGCCCTTAGCTGCCGGTCTTGATGGGCGGGTGGCGGGCGGTGATGTCGAAGAGCGTGTAGGCCAGCGTCAGGTGCTTGATGTCCTTGGGCAGGTCACGATCGACAATGAACCGCACCGGCATCTCGATACGCTCGCCGGGGTCCAGTACCTGCTGGGTAAAACAGAAGCACTCGGTCTTGTGGAAATATTGCGCCGCCTCGGAAGGCGCGATGCTGGGCACCGCCTGGGCGCTCATGGCGTGGTCGGTAGGGTTGCGCGCCACGAACAGCATCTGCGTGACCGCCCCGGGGTGCACCGTCACCTCCGGCGCCATGGAGTAGAACTCCCAGACCATGTCGGCATTGTTGGTGGGCAGGAACTGCACGCGCACCTCGCGCGTGGCATCCACCACCTGGCTGCCCTCGTACTGCCCGGCGGTCTTGCCGTTGATGCCGAACGCCTTGCACATCACGTCGTACAGCGGCACCAGGGCAAAGCCGAAGGCGAACATCAGCGCCACCACCAGCAACAGCCGTGGCACCAGGCGGCGGGTGTTCATTTCACCTCCGGCGGCGTGGTGAAGGTGTGGTAGGGGGCAGGCGATGGAATGGTCCATTCCAGGCCCTCGGCGCCATCCCAGGGTTTGGCCGGGGCAGGGGGGCCGCCGCGGATGGTCTTGATCACGATGAACAGGAAGAAGATCTGCGTGGCGCCAAAGGTGAACGCGCCGATGGACGAGACCATGTTGAAGTTGGCGAACTGCAGGTTGTAGTCCGGCACCCGCCGCGGCATGCCGGCCAGCCCGACGAAGTGCATGGGGAAGAAGGCCATGTTCATGCCGATGAACGACAGCCAGAAGTGCAGCTTGCCCAGGGTTTCGTCATACATGTGCCCGGTCCACTTCGGCAGCCAGTAATACGCCGAGGCGAAAATCCCGAAGATGGCCCCCGGCACCAGCACGTAGTGGAAGTGCGCTACCACGAAGTAGGTGTCCTGGTACTGGAAGTCGGCCGGTGCGATGGCCAGCATCAGCCCGGAGAAGCCGCCGATGGTGAACAGGATCACGAAGGCCACGGCAAACAGCATGGGCGTCTCGAAGGTCAGCGAGCCCTGCCACATGGTGCTCACCCAGTTGAACACCTTCACCCCCGTGGGCACGGCGATCAGCATGGTGGCGTACATGAAGAACAGTTCGCCCACCAGCGGGATGCCCACCACGAACATGTGGTGCGCCCACACCAGGAATGACAGGAAGGCGATGCTGGCCGTGGCGTAGACCATGGAGGTGTAGCCGAACAGCGGCTTGCGCGAGAACGCCGGGATGATCGAGCTGATGGCGCCAAAGGCCGGCAGGATCATGATGTACACCTCGGGGTGGCCGAAGAACCAGAACACGTGCTGGAACAGCACCGGGTCGCCGCCACCAGCAGCGCTGAAGAAGCTGGTGCCGAAGTGGATATCCATCAGCATCATGGTCACGCACCCAGCCAGCACCGGCATCACCGCGATCAGCAGGAACGCCGTGATCAGCCAGGTCCACACGAACAGCGGCATTTTCATCAGGGTCATGCCGGGGGCGCGCAGGTTGAGGATGGTGGCAATGATGTTGATGGCGCCCATGATCGAGCTGATGCCCATCAGGTGGATGGCGAAGATGAAGAAGGTCACGCTGGCCGGCGCGTAGGTGGTGGACAGCGGCGCGTAGAAGGTCCAGCCGAAGTTGGGGCCGCCACCTGGGCTGAACAGGGTTGACACCAGCAGCAGGAAGGCCGCCGGCAGCAGCCAGAAACTGAAGTTATTCATGCGCGGCAGGGCCATGTCCGGCGCACCGATCATTAGCGGGATCATCCAGTTGGCCAGGCCGACGAACGCTGGCATCACCGCGCCGAACACCATCACCAGGCCGTGCATGGTGGTCATTTGGTTGAAGAACGCCGGCTCCACGATCTGCAGGCCAGGCTGGAACAGCTCGGCGCGGATGACCATGGCGAACGAACCACCGAGCAGGAACATGCAGAAGCTGAACCACAGGTACAGGGTACCGATGTCCTTGTGGTTGGTGGTCAGCACCCAGCGCATCAGGCCCTTGGCCGGGCCGTGGGCGTGGTCGGCCCCGGCGTGGCCATGATCATCGATCACTGCACTCATGTCCTGTCTCCCTGGGCAAGCACGCTTGCCCGGTTCATTTGGCTTGGGCCTGTTTCAATGCCAGCACGTCCTGGGGCGTGACCATGTCACCCTTGTTGTTGCCCCAGGCGTTGCGTTCGTAGGTCACCACGGCGGCGATATCCACTTCCGAGAGCTGCTTGCCGAAGGCAGCCATGGCAGTGCCCGGCTTGCCGAAGTACACCCGGTTGAGGTGGCCTTCCTTCGGCCCGGTAGCGATAGGCGATCCCTTGAGCGACGGGAACATCGGCGGCAGGCCCTGGCCCTCGGCCTGGTGACAGGCGACGCAGGTGGTGTGGTAGACCTTGTCACCGCGTTCCACCAGTTCCTGCAGGGTCCATTCCTTGCTGGTCAACTCTTTCAGCTTGGCCGCCTCGGCCTTGCGTTCGCCCATCCAGGTGTCGAAGTCGGCCTGGGTCTTGGCTTCCACCACGATGGGCATGAAGCCGTGGTCCTTGCCACACAGTTCGCTGCACTGGCCGCGGTAGATGCCTGGCTTGTCGATGCGCGTCCAGGCCTCGTTGATGAAGCCGGGGATGGCGTCACGCTTGACCGCGAAGGCCGGCACCCACCAGGAATGGATAACGTCGGCGCCGGTGACCAGGAAGCGGATCTTCTTGCCCACCGGCAGCACCAGCGGGTTGTCCACTTCCAGCAGGTAGTGCTCGTCCTTGGGCGCCTGGTTGTGGATCTGTTCCTGGGGCGTGGCCAGGTTGCTGAAGAATTCCACGTCCTGGCCCAGGTACTTGTAGTGCCACTTCCACTGGTAGCCGGTGATCTGGATGTCCAGGTCGGGCTCGCTGGTGTCGTACATGCGGATGAGGGTGCGGGTGGCCGGAATCGCCATGACCACGAGGATGACCAGCGGTATGACGGTCCAGAGGATTTCCACCTTGGTGCTTTCGTGGAAATGCGCGGCGACCTGGCCGGTGGAGCGGCGGTGGATGACCATCGACCAGAACATCACGCCGAACACCACGATGCCGATGACCACGCAGATCCAGAAGATGGTCATGTGCAGGTCGAAGACCTGGTTGCTGATGTACGTCACGCCGGGGGCCATGTTGGTGGTCCAGGCAGCGTGGGCAGGTGTGAATGTCGACCACAGCGCTAGGCCCATCCAGACATGTGGATGTCGCATCATCGCGGGTTCCCCTTATCGTTCTTGTTCTACCCCAGGCTTTGCAAGCCCACGGCTAAGGGAGCGGCGGTCAAGACTACGAACTTCAACGGCCGGGGCCTTGCTGCGCTTGCAGTCGGGCATCAGGCAACGCGTTACTAAGGCGAGTATAGACAGCAGCCCTAGGGGTGCAATGAAAGGCCGGAAATGAAAATTTCCTAGCAGGTGACCACAGGCCGTTATAGCCGTTCCATATAAAGGTTAAATAATTATGACAAATGCGTCTTAGGCGGCGTCAGAACCCAGCTACCCTAGGTCTTCCGTTTGAAATCGTTCCTTCCTGGAGTCTTCATGAACACCGCCGCATTGCGCGAGCAGATCCAACGTGCCCATCAACACGAGGCCGACACCGGCCATCTGACCCAGCAACTGGAAAAACAGCTTCCTCACCTGCACCCCGCCATCCAGCTTCCCGAAGCGGATCGCCAGGGCGTGCTGACCCGGTTCGTCAAGGCCTACATCGACCAGGTCCCTGACATGCTCGACGCCGCAAACGATGTCGCGGTCAAGGCCGGCATCGAGTCGCAGATCAAACCGGTGCTGAAAATCGCCGAACATTACTTCATCCAGCCGCCAAAGGAACTGAACGGACACGAAGGCCTGGACTGCCTGCTGGATGAAGCCTACCTGGCGCACCGCCTGGTGGAAGAGGTGAACGACCTGTACATCAAGCACTTCCAGCAGCCGCTGATTCCGCTGGATACCACGGTGGCCAACCTGATCGCCCACCAGCTGATTGGCGAGGCGTTTGCCAACCAGCTGGACGAGGTGGTGCACCATTCGGTGGACAACATGCTCAACGACGAAAGCTTCGCGCTGGAGTCGGTAGAGCAGTACCGCGACAAGCTGTCGGCCAAGGAAACCGGCGAGGCCTGGAGCCAGTGGCCGTGCCTGTCGCGGCAGTTCGGGCTGGAGCTGGATCTGAATTGATTTTCTGACCTCATCGCGGCCAAGGCCGGCTCCTACGCCATCCGTGGTAGGAGCCGGCCTTGGCCGCGATACAGACGACGCAGATGGTGCGAGGGATTGCGTGGCGGTGACGTCAGGCGTTGACGCCAGCACTGGTACGCATCTGACCCTCGATCCTGCGCTTCAACCCGCGGCTTTCGATGATCAACCGCGAGCCACTGGCGCGGTTCGCCCGCCCCCAGTCCTCCAGCAGTTCCAGGCAGGAATGGTCGATGTAGCGCAGCCCACCCAGCGGCACATGCACCACGCTACCCGCTGGAATGGTATCGAGGACCTGGGTCAGCGCCGGCACCTTGAGAAAGGTGGCGGCGCCGGTCAGGCGCAGTTCAAGTTCACCGTCGCCGCGCGGCACCAGGTTGATCTTCAACCGCGCCGCCTTCAGCGCCAGCATCAGCAAGGTCAGGGCAAAGCCCAGCAACACGCCGGTCAGCAGGTCGGTGAAGATGATCGCCAAGGCCGTCGCGCCGTAGATGAACATCGGCATCCGCCCATAGCGGCCCAAGCTGCGCAGCGCCTTGAGGTCCACCAGCTTGAAGCCGGTGTACACCAGCACGCCCGCCAGGCTGGCCACAGGAATGCTTTGCAGCACGCTGGACAGCGCCACCACGAACGCCAGCAGCCATACGCCATGCAACACTGCCGACAGCCGCGTCTGCGCACCCGCCTGGACGTTGGCCGAGCTGCGCACGATCACCCCAGTCATGGGCAGCGCGCCGACGATGCCACAGAGCATGTTGCCCACGCCCTGGGCGGACAATTCGCGGTCAAAATCCGAGCGCACGCCGTTGTGCATGCGGTCCACGGCCGCTGCCGACAGCAAGGTCTCGGCGCTGGCGATAAACGCCACGGCGAACGCGGCGACCAGCAGGGTCGGGTCGGCCAGGCTCATCAGGTCCGCAGGGCGCAGCCAGTCGATGGCCTCCGCCAGGTTGGCCGGCACCTCCACGCGCTTCACTGCCATGCCCAGCCACAGGCTCACGCCGGTAGCCACGCCAACACCCAGCAACGCCCCCGGCACGAAGCGCAGGCGCTGTGGCCGCAGCTTTTCCCAGGCAAACATGATGGCGATGGTGCCCAGCCCCAAAAGGCCAGCCTGCCAGCCCAGGCCGCCGCCCATGACCGGCAGCGCTTCGGCCACCGCGCCGGGGAAGCCCAGCAGGTTATGCATGCCGGAGGGCTGCGGCGTACGGTCGAGCATCACATGCACCTGGGACAACACGATCAACACGCCGATACCGGCGAGCATGCCGTACACCACCGCCGGCGCTGTAACCCGAAACCAGCAGCCCAGCTTGAAACGCCCGGCCAGCAGCTGCAGGAAGCCCGCCAGCAACAGGATCGGCCCCAGCATGGCCATGCCGTGCTGGCGCACTAGCTCGAACACCAACACCGCCAGGCCCGCTGCCGGCCCGCTGACCTGCAGGGGCGAGCCCGCCAGGAAACCCACCACCACGCCACCGATGATGCCGGTGATCAACCCTTTCGCCGGCGGCATGCCGGACGCGATGGCGATGCCCATGCACAGTGGCAGCGCCACCAGGAACACCACCACCGACGCCAATAACTCTCGCGGCAATACCGCCTTCAACTGTGTCATGTTCATGACGTTTCTCCTGAAAATAGTGCCTGGGACCCATTCCATGGCCGCTGTCGAAAACCCTGTGGCTTTTTTCGGGCGTGCAGCTGCCCGCAACCGGTCTGGCAGGGCCGGCTGGCACACACATGGTTTTCGATAACGGCAACGGGGCGGACGGCGTACCGAAGTACGTCGTCGTTCAGGCCTCGTTTATCGCAAGGTCGAGCGTTTAGAAGCGCCCTTTGGGCGTTGCGCTCGGTGTCGGCAGGGAGCCGTCCAGAGGGACGAAGCAGTCACGCTCAGCATCGTAGGCTTTGATTTCGCTGGTCTCGATGCTGTAGATCCAGCCATGGATGAACAACTGGCCGGCGGCCATGCGCGAGGCCACCGAGGGGTGGGTGCGCAGGTGTTGCAGCTGGGCAATGACGTTCTCTTCGGTCAGTACCTGCATGCTTTCGGCTTCGGTGGCGCAGTTGCAGTTGTCGTGCACCACGGTCTTGGCCACCTCGGCGTGACGCAGCCAGGCCTTCACCGTCGGCATCTTTTCCAGCGTGTGCGGGTTGAGCACGGCACGCATGGCGCCGCAGTCCGAGTGCCCGCACACGATGATGTGGTGCACGCCCAACGCCATCACGGCGTATTCGATGGCGGTGGAAACACCACCGTTCATCTGCCCGTACGGCGGCACCACGTTGCCCACGTTGCGGGTCACGAACAGGTCACCCGGCGAGCTGTGGGTAATCAGCTCTGGCACGATCCGCGAGTCTGCGCAGGTAATGAACATCGCCCTCGGGGTTTGGGCCGTGGCGAGCTTCTTGAACAGTTCTTCCTGCTGCGGAAACACTTCGTGATGAAAATGCAGGAAGCCATCGACGATGGTCTTCAACGCAGCTTCCGCAGATTCAGCCTCGACGGCCGGCTCGTTCAGGGAAGAGTCCTTGTCGGTCATGATTCGTCCTCGTGAGTCGGTTAAAGGATTTTTCCCATTTTACGGGGTAAAACGTCCTACAAGAAGAAACTATGCAAGGCGTTTGATGCAGCTTAGTGACTATTGGGTCACGTGGGATTCAAGGTAGAGATGAAATCTTAATTCAACCTGAATGGAAGGCTCTGGGGCGGGGGTTTGAAGTGTTTCAGGAAGCTACGAAGTGATGGCAAAAGGGTATGATTTCAGCCGTTGCTCGGTGTTTTTACCCCGCTCTGCTCCCTGGCCTGTACATCCTTACGCTGATTGCGTAAGCTCGTTGTAGCTACAACATGCTCCCCAGGAATGATGACATGGCAAATACCGAAGTAGTCAGGACCCGTATCGATAGCGAGCTAAAGGCGAACGCGACGGCCGTGCTTGAAGAGATGGGCATGACCATTTCCCAGGCAATTCGCATGATGCTGGTTCAGGTTGCCCAGAACAAAGAGCTACCTTTCCAGGTAAAAGCGCCGTCCCTTAACGCCCGGTCCCGCAAAATCATGGAGGACCAGGACTCCAATCCTGTGGCCACTGAGTACGAGAACTCCGAGGCGTTCTTCAAGGACCTTGGGGTATAAGCGCGCTATGCCCAGTCATTCGAACAGATCATGGAAACCGCCTGTCTGTTCGAATGTGATGGTTCCACAACCAATGTCACACCGGTAGATTACCCACCAGTCAAAGCCGACTCGGCAATTCCAACGCCCGTGCGTATTTACGAGCGGGCAATCGCATGCCTTCGGAGGTAACGGCAGCTGGCGCTCCAATAACTGGACTATTTCCTTGAAAAAGGACGCATCGCGTCCAGCACTGTGCCGTCTAAAGTCCTCGGCGAATTGGGGTGTCATCAAAATTCTTAGCAAGGGTAAGCCTACTCGGCAAAAGACCCGAGCCTAATGACGTAAGCATCGCCGCGACACCCTACATTCACCCCCAGTTACAACCTCACAACAACGACATCTGCCCCCCTGGCGGGCAAAACGCCGTGCAATCCAGCGCATACCCCTCGCGCCGCTCCAGCCCATGGCGCTTGATGCCTGCCCTGAAGCGCTGCTCCAGCAAGTCGGCGAACACCCCCTCGCCGCGAAAGCGTGCGCCGAAGCGGCTGTCGTACAGTTCGCCGCCGCGGCTCTGGCGGATCAGGCTCAGTACATGCTCGGCGCGCTGGGGGTAGTGCTGCTGCAGCCACTCCTCGAACAACGGGGCCACCTCCAGCGGCAAGCGCACCATGATGTAGCTGGCGGTCAGGGCGCCGGCGGCCTTGGCTTCGCGCAGCAGGCTTTCCAGCTCCATGTCGTTGATCATGGGGATCATCGGCGAGCACAGCACGCCCACCGGGATGCCGGCGTCGCGCATCACGCGAATGGCCCGCAGGCGCGCCTTGGGCGCGGCGGCGCGGGGTTCCAGGGTGCGCTTGAGTTCGTCGTCGAGGGTGGTGAGGCTGATCATTACCGACACCAGGTTGAGCTTCGCCAGTTCGCTGAGCAGGTCCAGGTCGCGCAGTATCAGCGAGCCCTTGGTAACGATGGTGACAGGGTGGCGGTAGCGCAGCAGCACCTCCAGCACGGCGCGGGTCAGCTTGTGCTCGCGCTCGATGGGCTGGTAGGGGTCGGTGTTGGAGCCCAGGTTGATCGGTGCCACCTTGTAGCCGCGCTTGGACAGCTGCTGCTCCAGCAGCGCCGCGGCGTTGGTCTTGGCGATCAGCTTGGTTTCGAAGTCCAGGCCGGGGGACATGTCCCAGTAGGCATGGCTGGGGCGGGCATAGCAGTAGATGCAGCCGTGCTCGCAACCGCGGTAGGGGTTGATGGTGCGGTCGAAGGGCAGGTCGGGGGAGCTGTTGCGGGTGATGATGCTCTTGGCCGTCTCGATGCGCACTTCGGTGCCCTGGGTGACAGGCACTTCCTGGTACCAGCCGTCGTCCTCGGCCACCGAACGGTGGGCGGCGAAGCGGTTGTGCGGGTTGGCGGCGGTGCCGCGGCCGCGTGGGGGCAGGGGCGTGGACATGGACGGGCCTCCAGGCTGTATTTATATACAGTACATCGAGACCTTGGGTTTGGATAGGGCCGGTAGTCTGACGGCGTCGGGGACGCGGCCTGCGGCCGCTGCTACGGTGTCTGTAGCAGCTGCCGAAGGCGGCGTCAGGGCACTACTTGGACGTCACCTGCCCGAGGTCATCCCCCGAGGTGGTCTTCAGGTCATCGGTGCGCAACGCTTTCACGTCCTTCGCCGACACCTGCGACCCCTGGTTGCCCCAACTGGTGCGGATGAAGTTCACCACGTCCGCCACTTCCTGGTCCGACAGGCGCCAGGCGTAGGACGGCATGGTGAAGTTCGACGGCGCGGTCTTGGTCGCCACCAGGGTGCCGCCCTTGAGAACGATGTGAATCAACGACGTCGGGTCGTCGGTCTGCAGCACCGGGTTGCCGGCCAGGGCCGGGAACACGCGGGTGTAGCCCTTGCCGTCGGTACGGTGGCAGGCGGCGCAGTTGTCGATGTACACCGAGGCGCCCGGCTTGCTGTCGTCGCCCTTCCACAGCGCGTCGGCCACGGCCTTGTCGTAGGCCTGCGGCTTGTCGTCGGGATTCACCGCCGGCAACGACTTCAGGTAACGGGCGATAGCGGTCAGGTCGGCGTCGCTCATGTACTGCATGCTGTGCTCGACCACGTCGCTCATGCCGCCGAACACCGCGGTACGGTCGCTGCGGCCGGTCTTGAGGAAGGCCACCAGGTCCGCCTCGCTCCAGCTGCCCAGGCCGTCCTTGTGGTCGCCGCGCAGGCTCTTGGCGATCCAGCCTTCAAGCGGCGCGGAACCTGCCAGGAACGCCTTGCCGTCGGCCGGGTTCAGGGCTTTTTCCTGCATGGTGATGGCACGCGGGGTATGGCAGGCGCCACAGTGGCCCAGGCCCTCGACCAGGTAGGCGCCGCGGTTGATGCTTTCATCCGTGCCCGCGGCCTTGAACGGCTCGACCTTGGGCGCGAACATGCCGCGCCAGATCGCCAGCGGCCAGCGCATGCTCAGCGGCCACGGGATATCGACGTCCTTGTTCTCCTGGGGCACCGGTTGCACGCCCTTCATGAAGTAGGCATACAGGGCCTGCATGTCTTCGTCGCTGACGCGGGCGTAGGACGGGTAGGGCATGGCCGGGTACAGGGTGCTGCCGCTTTTGCCGACGCCGTGGCGTACGGCCTGGTCGAAGTCTTCGTACGAATATTCGCCGATGCCGGTCTTGTCCGGGGTGATGTTGGTGGAGTAGATGGTGCCGATCGGCGTCTCCATCGGCAGGCCACCGGCGAAGGGCTTGCCGCCCTTGGCGGTGTGGCAGGCCACGCAGTCACCGGCGCGCGCCAGGTATTCGCCTTTCTGCACCAGGGCCGGGTCGAACGAAGGTTCGGCTGCCCACACGGGCAGGCTGGCCAGGGCCAGGGATGCGATAAACAGTTTGCTCATGATCATCGCTCCTTAAGCCTGCACCAGCGGGCCGGGGTTCTTCAGGTACTGCTCGCGGATAGCCTTGGCCGACCAGTAGGTCAGGGCTGCCACCAGGCCGGTAGGGTTATAGCCCAGGCCTTGTGGGAAGGCGGAGGCGCCCGGCACGAACACGTTGTGTACGTCCCAGCTCTGCAGGTAACGGTTGATAGCGCTGGTCTTGGGGTCGGTGCCCATGATCGCGCCGCCGTTGAGGTGGGTGGTCTGGTAGGCGGCGGTGTTGAATTTCTCACCGACCTTCTTGCCCAGGATGGCGATGGACTTGGGGTTCATGGCCTTGGCGATCTTGCTCAGCTTGTCGGCCATGAACATGTTCATCTTGATGTCGTTTTCCTGCCAATTGAAGGTCATGCGCAGCAGCGGCAGGCCGTAGGCATCCTTGTAGGTAGGGTCGAGATCGAGGTAGTTGCCGCGGTAGGACTGGTGCGCGCCGTGGGCGTCCATGGACACCTGGTGGGTGTAGTACTCGGCCGTGGTCTTTTTCCAGGCGCTGCCCCAGGCCGGGGTGCCCGGCGGGTTGGAAGTACCGGCAATCGGGCGGCTACCGGCCTGGTTGACCCAGAACGGCGAGCCACCGACGAAGCCGTGGGGGCCGTGGTCGAAGTTGTCGGCGTTGAAGTCGTCGATCGCCACGCCATTGCCGCCGGCGCCGATGAAGTTGTTGGTGTGGGTGTCCTTGTCGAAGAACGCCTTCACCGTAGCCATGTTCTGGTAGGCGAAGTTGCGGCCCACCACACCTTCGCCGCTGATCGGGTCGTAGGGCTTGCCGATGCCCGACAGCAGCATCAGGCGCACGTTGTTGAACTGGAACGCACCGAGGATCACCAGGTCCGCCGGCTGTTCCACTTCGCGGCCCTGGGCGTCGATGTAGCTGACGCCGGTGGCCAGCTTCTTGTCGTCGGTCAGGTTCACGCGCAGCACGTGGGCGTTGGTGCGCAGCTCGAACTTGGGCTCCTGGCGCAGCGCCGGGAGGATGTTCACGTTCGGCGAGGCCTTGGAATACATGTAGCAGACATAGCCGCTGCAGAAACCGCAGAAATTGCACGGGCCCATCTGCGCGCCGTAGGGGTTGGTGTACGGCCCCGAAGTGTTGGCAGACGGCAGGTTGTAGGGCTTGTAGCCCGACTCGGTGGCGGCCTTGTGGAACAGCATTGCCGACACGCCGTTTTTCTGCGCTTCCAACGGGAACGGGTTGGAACGGTCGGGCGCGTAGGCGTTGCCGCCCTTGCCTTCACCCACCACCTGGCCCTTCACCGACCAGGCGGTGCCAGAGGTGCCGAAGACCTTTTCCGAGAAGTCGAAGAACGGCTCCAGCTCTTCGTAGGTCACGCCGAAGTCCTGGATGGTCATGTCCTTGGGAATGAAGTTCTTGCCGTAGCGCTCTTCATAGTGGCTGCGCATGCGCAGTTCGATAGGGTCGACCCGGAAGTGCACGCCCGACCAGTGCAGGCCGGCACCGCCCACGCCCTTGCCCGGCAGGAACGCGCCCAGCTGGCGGTTCGGCAGGGCTACGTCGTTGACGCTGTGGCGGATGGTGACGGTTTCCTTGGAGATGTCCTGGAAGAGTTTTTTGCGCACGCTGTAGGTCAGTTCATCAATGACCTGGGGATAGTTGCCGTCCGGGTAGGTGTCCTGCATCGGGCCGCGCTCCAGCGCCACCACGTTCAGGCCGGCCTCGGTCAGCTCCTTGGCCATGATTGCGCCAGTCCAGCCGAAGCCGACGATCACGACGTCGACTTTTTTCAATACGGTCGCCATGCTCAAGCCCTCTCGCCGCGAATGGATACTGCCGGGAAGGGGTAAGCCTCGTTGCGTTCAACCCAGTCCATGAAATCGGCGCGCGCGCCGGGGAAGCCCACCAGGGTCCAGCCCACCAGGCCCTTGTTGCCGCCGTGCACCGGGTCGCTGAAGAAGCCTTCCTTGGTGTTCTGGATCAGCAGCGCGAAGAACGCCTTGGACGGCACGTCATCGAACTGGATCTCGCCGGACTCAAGCTTGGTCAGCACGCTTTCCTGGGCAGCGGTATCCAGCTGGGCGAACACCTTGCCTGCCTGCTTCTTGCACCAGGCGTCGGTAGCGGCGATGCCCAGGCGGTAGATTTCCTTGGGCACCAGCTTGAGCTGGTAGCCCATTTCCGGCGGCGCGTCGGCCACGAACGGGCCCTGCATGAACCACAACGCACCGCTGGCGTAGGCGGTGTTCATCTGCCGGTCGATGAATTCCGGCGCACCGGCTTCCAGCGCGCCCGGCCCCAGGTCGTCGGCCGGGATCAGCCGCGCCACGGCGGCGTTGACGAACGCCCACTCCTCGGCGGTGAAATAGCTGGGCTGGTAGTCCTGCGCAGGCTTGACTGGCACGGGCTCGGGCTTTTTCTCCGGCGCGGCCATCAGCTCGCCCACACCCATGCCCAGGCCAGTGCTGGCCACGGTCACTACGGGTATCAGGGTGAGAGTCTTGCGCAGGAAATCCCGGCGCGGGTTGTCGTGGTCTTGCTCAGACATGGGGGATCCTCATCCGATCACGGATTATTCGCAGCCTTGGGGCTGCTTTATCGTTTTGAATTGCTCATCGAGCTGCACAGGCAGGCATCGCGTTGCCCTTAGTAAAGAACATCGCGACGTTTTTTAGTTTTATCGAGTCTGGGCGGCACGCCAGGGTGTTGCTTCAGCCTACGTAGAGGCGTTTTGAGAAGCGAAAATGTAACCGGTTTCAGCCCGGTTTTACAGGGTTTTTATACGAAGTTTTTACAAACACCCAACACAGCTTTCACGCCATCGGGGCCATTCTTGCGCCCCATAAGCCCACCGCCCATCCGGATCTGCCATGTCTTTGCTGCGCCGCCTGTTGTTTTGCCTGCCGCTGTCGTTGAGCCTGGCCACCGCCTGCTTCGCCGGCGAGCCCAGCGTGGACGTGGCCCAGCGCCCAGCGCAGTGGGCGCAATCGGTGGAGCCGCACTACAACCTGTACCAGATGAGCCCCACCCTGTACCGCAGCGCCCTGCCTGACGAACAGGCGGTGCCGTTGCTGGGCAAACTGCAGATCAAGACCGTGGTCAGTTTCCTGCCCGAGTCGGATGAAACCTGGCTCAAGGAGCCGCAGATCAACCGCGTGCAACTGCCGATGCGCACCGTGCACGCCGATGACGCGCAGATCATCGCGGCGTTGCGGGCCATCCAGGAGGCCCAGGCCAAGGGCCCGGTGCTGATTCATTGCAAGCACGGCATGGACCGCACCGGCCTGGTGTCGGCAATGTATCGGGTGGTGGTGCAGGGCTGGAGCAAGCAGGACGCGGTGGCCGAGATGACCCAGGGCGGGTTCGGCGACCTCAAGCGAATGAAATACGGTATCGACTACATCAACGGCGTTGACGTGGAAAGCGTGCGCAACGCCCTGGCCAGCGGGGCGTGCAGCACCAACCCCCTGGCCGCGTGCGCGGTCAAGGGGCTGTTCAAGGCGTTGATCTAAGCCTGGGGCTTCTTCAACTTGGGGTTGGGGAAGAACTGCACCGTCTGCACTTTCGGGTTGGCCACCTTCGGCGCGGCCTGGTTGACCCGCGTCCCCAGCTCGCTGGGAATCGACTGGCCCTGGGCGTTCAGCGTGTCGCTGTAGCCGCAGGCCACGCACTCGCGGTGCGGCACCTCGTCCTCGCTCCACATCATCAACTTGTCGGACTCGCTGCACGCCGGGCAGACGGCCCCGGCGATGAAGCGTTTCTTGGTCTTGATCACGGTCACTTCACTCATGCTGCCGCGTCCTCACTCAGGCCGCTATGGCGCAAGAGTGCATCAATCGACGGCTCGCGGCCGCGGAAGTCGACGAACAGCACCATCGGTTCCTGGGAACCGCCACGCGCCAGGATGGCTTCGCGGAATGCGCGGCCAGTGGCTTCGTTGAGCACGCCTTCTTCCTCGAAACGCGAGAACGCGTCCGCCGACAGCACTTCGGCCCACTTGTAGCTGTAGTAGCCCGCCGCGTAACCGCCGGCGAAGATGTGCGCGAAGCTGTTGGGGAAGCGGTTGTACGCCGGTGGGCGCATGACCGAGACCTCGTCGCGCACGCCTTCGAGCACCTGCAGCACGCCGCGGCCATCGCCGTGGGTGGCGTGCAGTTCGAAGTCGAACAGCGAGAACTCCAGCTGGCGCACCATCATCAGGCCGGACTGGAAGTTTTTCGCCGCCAGCATTTTTTCCAGCAGGTCCTGGGGCAGGGCGTCGCCGCTTTCGTAATGGCCGGAAATCAGCGCCAGGCCTTCAGGCTCCCAGCACCAGTTTTCCATGAACTGGCTTGGCAGCTCGACCGCATCCCACGCCACGCCATTGATACCGGATACGCCAGCGTGCTCGACGCGGGTCAGCAGGTGGTGCAGGCCATGGCCGAACTCATGGAACAGAGTGGTCACTTCGTCGTGGGTCAGCAGCGCTGGCTTGCCGGCGTCGGCCGGGGTGAAGTTGCACACCAGGTTAGCCACCGGGCTTTGCAGCGCGCCATCGGCGGTGCGGCGGTGGTCACGGGCGCCGTCCATCCACGCACCGCCACGCTTGTTCGCGCGGGCGTACAGGTCAAAGAAGAAGCGGCCAACGTGCTTGCCGTTTTCCTTGATCTCGAACAGGCGCACGTCCGGGTGCCAGGTGTCGAAGCCGGTCTGCTCGGCGATTTCGATGCCGTACAGGCGCTGAACGATGGCGAACAGGCCCGTCAGCACCTTGTCGATCGGGAAGTAGGCGCGCAGCGCTTCCTGGGAGACGCTGTAGCGTTGCTCACGCAGTTTTTCACCGTAGAAACCGCTGTCCCAGCTTTGCAGGTCCGGGCAGCCCTGCTCGGCGGCGTAGGCCTTGAGCTGGGCCAGGTCTTGCGCAGCGAACGGCTTGCTGCGCTTGGCCAGGTCGCGCAGGAAACCCAGCACCTGGTCGCTGGACTCGGCCATCTTGGTGGCCAGGCTCAGCTCGGCGAAGCTTGCGTAGCCCAGCAGCCTGGCCAGTTCCTGGCGCAGGTCGAGGATCTGTTCCATCACCGGGCCGTTGTCATTCTGGCCGGCGTTGGGGCCCTGGTCCGAGGCGCGGGTGCAGTAGGCAGCGTAGATTTCCTCGCGCAGAGCACGGTCCTGCGCGTAGGTCATTACCGCGTAATAGCTGGGGAACTCCAGGCTGATCAGCCAGCCATCCAGGCCCTTGGCCTTGGCGGCGGCGGCCATTTGCGCCTTGGCCGAGTCGGTCAGGCCGGCCAGGGCCGCTTCGTCAGTGACGTGCTTGGTCCAGGCCTGGGTGGCGTCCAGCAGCTGGTTGGAGAACTTGCTGCCCAGCTCCGAGAGTTTGCTCTGCACTTCGGCGTAGCGCTGCTGCTGCTCTGGCGGCAGGTCGATACCCGACAGGCGGAAGTCGCGCAGCGAATGCTCGAGAATGGTTTTCTGCGCCACGTCGAAGGACGCCGCTTCCGGGCTGTTGGCCAGCGCTTCATAGGCCTGGAACAGCTCACGGTTCTGGCCCATTTCGGTGGAATAGGCGCTCAGGGCGGGCAGGCAGGCTTCATACGCCTGGCGCAGTTCCGGGCTGTTGCAGACTGCGTTAAGGTGGCTGACTGGGCTCCAGGCCGCGCCGAGGCGGTCGTTGAGCTCGTCCATGGCCAGTACCAGGCCTGCCCAGGTAGGCTGCTTGGCCTGGGTTTCGAGAATCTTGGCGATCGCCGCACGGTTGTCGGCCAGGATCTGTTCAATCGCCGGCTGTACGTGCTCGGCACGGATCGCCGAGAACGGTGGCAGGTCATAAGACTGCAGTAGCGGGTTGGTCGCGCTCACGGATACACACCTTGGCTGAAGAAACACCAGCCCATCTTAATTACAATCGGCGCTGACCGCAGCTATCAACGCCAGAGAAGGAGCCTATCGTGGCCATTCGCACTTTCCAGCAGCACACGCCCCAGGTGGGCGCGCGGGCGTTTGTCGACCGTTCGGCGGTTGTCATCGGCGATGTTGAAATCGGCGAGGACAGCTCGGTATGGCCCATGACCGTGATCCGCGGTGACATGCACCGCATCCGCATCGGCGCGCGCACCAGCGTGCAGGACGCCAGTGTGCTGCACATCACCCACGCCGGGCCCTTCAACCCCGACGGCTTCCCGCTGGTCATCGGCGACGACGTGACCATCGGCCACAAGGTGATGCTGCACGGCTGCACCGTGGGCAGCCGCATCCTGATCGGCATGGGCAGCACGGTCATGGACGGCGCCGTGGTGGAAGACGAGGTCATCATCGGCGCCGGCAGCCTGGTACCACCGGGCAAGCGCCTGGCAAGCGGCTTCCTGTACGTGGGCAGCCCGGTGAAGCAGGCGCGCCCGCTGACCGACAAGGAGCGCGGCTTCTTCACCTACACCGCCGGCAACTACGTGAAACTCAAGGACCAGCACCTGGAGGCCGGCTTCGCCAGCCCCAACCCGCTGTCCACCGACTGATTCGGAAAATTCCCATGCATTATCAGAACATTCTCTTCGACCTAGACGGCACCCTCACCGACCCGCGCGAAGGCATCACCCGCTCGATCCAGTACGCCCTGGAAAAGCTCGGCATCATCGAGCCAGACCTGCGCAAGCTCGAGCACTTCATTGGCCCGCCGCTACTGCAGGCGTTCATGCAGTTCTACGGGTTCGAGGAAGAGAAGGCCTGGCAGGCGGTGAATTTCTACCGCGAGCGCTTCAAGGTCACCGGCCTGTACGAGAACGAAGTGTTCGAGGGCGTGATCGAGCTGCTGGAAACCCTGGAAGCCCAGGGCCGCCATCTGTACGTGGCCACCTCCAAGCCGTGGGAATTTGCCCGCGAGATCGCCCGGCATTTCGACTTCGCCAAGCACTTCAAGGTGATCTACGGCAGCGAGCTGGACGGCACCCGCACCAACAAGGTCGAGCTGCTCGCCCACCTGCTCAAGGAAGAGGGCCTGGACCCGGCCCAGACGCTGATGATCGGCGACCGCAAGCACGACCTGATCGGCGCCAAGGCAAACGGCCTCGACGTGGTGGCGGTGGGCTACGGCTTCGGCAGCCGCGAGGAGCTGGAGGCCGAGGCGCCGACCTATCATTTCGATACGCTGGCTGAGCTGCACCAGGCTTTCAAGGCCTGACCGGCGCCTGGAACGCGGCCATGCGGCCGCTGCTACGGGGCGGTTGTGTTTAATTTGATCAATGCGGCCTTGCGCTGGTCAGGCGGCAACTTGCCCAACCGCTCCACTTCGCTGAAGAACGTCGGCCAATCGCCGTTCACCTGCCGGAACAACGCCGCGAACGCCGGCACCCACTGGTCATACAGCCCGAACGGCAGCAGCTTGGCGTTGTTCATCGGCGCGTTGACCCAGGCGTCGTAGCGCTTGTCGCCGTTCCACTGGCTGTCGCGCAGCTGGCGGTAATCGGCGCGCATGCGCTCGAACGCCTGCTGCTTGGCCTGGCGCATGGCCGCCGGCGCCAGCGGCTGGGCGTACAGGGCTTTCAGGCGGTCACGGGTGTCGAGCACCAGTTGGGTGAACTGGTGGATCTGCTTCGACTGGTCGACGTTGGCCGGCGGCAGGCCCTGGTACGCCCGCCATTGCCGGGTGCCTTCCTGCTCGACGAACGTGGCGTAGGACTCGTTGAACTCGCTGTCGTCCTTCACGTAAAAGCGCTGGTGCGCCAGCTCGTGGAAAATCAGCGTGGCCAGGCGTTCGTCGCCGCGGTCCATCATGGTGTTGATGATCGGGTCATCGAACCAGCCCAGGGTGGAGTAGGCGTCCACCCGGCCAATGTACACGTCCATCCCGGCCTGCTTCTGCAGCGCCGCCTCACCCCGGGCAGCCCCCAGGCTGTAGTAGCCGCGGTAGGCCACGCAACCGGCTATCGGAAAGCAGTGGGTTTGCGGGTCTAAAGAAAATTCCTCGGTGGCAAACACGTTCCACACCACGGAACTGCGTTTCACGTCCGCATAAAGGCGGTAACTGCGGTTGTCCGGCAGGTGCAGATGGCTGCTGGCAAAGTCCCGCGCTGCCTGGGACTGGCGCAGCTGCGCGCGCAATTTCGCGTCCCGCGTAGGATCGGCGATCACCCGGCTCACCGGCTCGCGCGCCCTCAAGAGTTGCACCTGGCCATCAAGCAACTGGCCGTAATAGGTGGAGCAACCGTTCAGCAGCAAAACGGCCAACAGGGGAACCAAGCGGCGAATTTTGCGGTCGAGTGCCCCAGGGTCTGCGCGCCTTAAAAAAAGAAGATCAATCATCTGTCGGGTGAATCCTTCATTGGGACGAACCGGCCACCATTGCCATCGGGAGTATTGCCATGCGTGCCTTGTTACTTGTCTGCGGTCTGGCGGCCGTGGCCGGTTGTTCGACCTTGCCCGACCCCGACCCGCACCAGGCCTGGGTGGACCTTGCGGCCGGCTCCGACAACTCGCTGAAGGCGGTGAAGGTGGATAACCATGACTGGACCGACCCACGTTACTTCGAAGTGCAGCCAGGCGCTCATGAATTGTGGGTAACTTTTCAATTCCCCGTGGCCCCCACCAATATCGGCCCGGTGGCCCAGCCGCTGTGGCGGGACTGCAAGATGAAGCTCAGCTTCAAGGACTTCAGCGCCGGCCAGCGCTACCGGCTGGAGGCGGGCAGCCTGGGCTTCCAACCCTGGGCCAAGCTGTATGACGAACAACGCTACGTGGTGGGCAAGGCGCAACCGGCGGGCTGCCAAGCGACGTAGACCGCCGCGCGGGGGTATGCTGGAGGCCTGTCCCCACCCTGGAGCCCATCATGCGCCGCGCCCTTGCTGTCGCATCATTCATTACCCTGGCCGGTTGCAGCATCACCCCCTTGCCCCCGGTCAATCCCCAACAGGCCTGGGTGGACATGACCATGCTGGGCGGCAAGGTGGTCATGGCCGAACGCCTCGATGGCGTGCGCCTCAAGGACGGTCGCTATTTCCAGGTTACCCCGGGCAGCCATGAGCTGATGGTGCGCTACGACTTCGAGATCTACGCCGGCGGGTTGATCATGATGGAGCCCGATGAGCGCACCTGTTATCTCACCCTGCGCTACGACGGCTTCCAGGCCGGCCAACGTTACCTGCTGGAAGCCCGCACGCTGGGCATCAACCCCAGCGCGCGGCTTTATGACCAACGCAAGCAGGTGGTGGCAGAGGATCGCAGCGTTAACTGCCTGTACTAGCTAGCGGTCGTTCTTCTGGTAGATGATTTTCTTGCTGCCGCCTTCGCACGAACCCACGATCATGTTCTTGTCGTGGACTTCTTCGTTGCTGACGATTTCGAGGGTGTAGGACGTGACGCCCTGGGCCTGGATCTTGGCTTCGATCTCGGCCTTCAGTTCTTCACAGGGCTTGGGGGCTGCCATGGCGCTGGTGGCCGCAGCACAGCAGGCGAGGGTCAATATCAGTCGCTTGATCATGATGGCATCCTTGAATTGCGGGTGGAGCCGACAGGTCGGCTCCTACATCTAGACCACAAATGCCATCACCTGTTCCAGTGCCGGCCTAGCTGACCAGCGTGGCGTCCAGGCTGATCTTGGCGCCCTTGAGCACTTTCGACACCGGGCAGCCTTCCTTGGCCTTGTTGGCCAGTTCCTGGAACTGCTCGTTGGTGGCGCCCGGCACCTTGGCTTTCAGGATCAGGTGCACGGCGGTGATCTCGAAACCTTCGCCCACCTTGTCCAGGGTGACTTCGGCGATGGTGTCGATGCGGTCGGCGGTCAGGTTGGCGCCGCCCAGGATCATCGACAGGGCCATCGAGAAACAACCCGCATGAGCCGCACCAATCAGCTCTTCCGGGTTGGTACCAGGCTGCCCCTCAAACCGGGTGTTGAAGCCATAAGGGTTGCTCTTCAGCGCGCCGCTTTCAGTGGAAATCTGGCCCTTGCCATCCTTCAAGCCGCCTTGCCAGACGGCTGATGCTGTCTTCTTCATGATGCCTCCTCGGGTTGCACGCGAAGGTTCGCGCAGGTACTGAGGTTAGGAGGGGCAGCAGGGCTTGCAAGTTCACACCGATTGACAAGATGGTATTGAAGTTTCTCAATATGCCCATACTGTTGGATAAAGGGCAGGGTGGTGTTACCCATGGCAGCGTGCACCAGCCTTCCACTCGACGCCTGAGGAAGTGCTACCCATGAAACGACTCTCCGATATCAAGTATTCCGCCCTGGACCTGGTGCCCGTGCGCGCCGACAAGGGCCCGGCGCACTCGCTGCGCAATTCGCTGGACCTGGCGCAACACCTGGAAAAATTCGGCTACCACCGCTTCTGGGTCGCCGAGCACCACAACATGGACGGCATCGCCAGCTCGGCCACCGCCGTCCTGCTGGGCTACCTGGCCGGCGGCACCTCCACCATCCGCGTCGGCAGCGGCGGGGTAATGCTGCCCAACCATGCGCCGCTGGTGATCGCCGAACAGTTCGGCACGCTGGAAAGCCTCTACCCGGGCCGCATCGACCTGGGCCTGGGCCGTGCGCCGGGCTCCGACCAGATGACCGCCCGCGCCCTGCGCCGCGAGCGCTCGGGCAGCGCCGACGACTTCCCCGATGACGTGCTGGAACTGATGAGCTACCTGGGCCCGCGCACCCCTGAGCAAAAAGTGATCGCTGTGCCCGGCACCGGCACCCAGGTGCCGATCTGGCTGCTGGGCTCCAGCCTGTTCAGCGCCCAGCTGGCCGGCATGTACGGCCTGCCGTACGCCTTCGCCTCGCACTTCGCGCCGCGCTACATGCATGAAGCGATTCGCACCTACCGCAACCACTTCAAGCCCTCGGCGGTGCTGGACAAGCCGTACGTGATGCTGGGCGTGCCACTGGTGGCCGCCGACACCGACGAGCAGGCCGACTACCTGGCCACCTCGGTGTACCAGCGCATCCTCAACCTGATGCGCGGCCAGAGCCTGGTGCAGCAACCGCCGGTAGACAGCATGGAAGGACGCTGGCTACCCCACGAGAAAGCCGCGGTCGCCGACTTCCTGGGCCTGGCCATGGTGGGCAGCCCACAGAAGATTCGCGCAAAACTGGAGGTGTTGCTGGAGCAGACGCAGGCAGATGAGTTGATCTTTACCTGCGACCTGTATGAGCACGCCGACCGGCTGCATTCCTACGAACTGCTGGCGCAGATCGCCAAGGGCTGAAAAAAAAAGGCGCCTGCATTAGGCGCCGATCAGTAGCCGCTGCCGCCAGGCTGCGCTGGCCCTCTGCCTCGCTGGAAATCTCCAGCGAACGGCAAGGCCAGCGCAGCCTGACGGCAGCGGCTACAGGTTATTTCTTGTACACAATTTCCTTGCGGCCGGCCTCGCAGGTGCCGACAACCTTGCCGCCGGTGCCCTTGTCGGCAATTTCCAGCGTGTAGTGGCTGACGCCCTTGGCGTCGAGCTTCGCGGCGATTTCCGATTTCAGTTCTTCACACGGCTTCCCCGCCGCCAGTGCCGAACCCGCCATGCAGAACAACCCTGCTGCCAACAAAATATTCTTCATCGGTCACATTCCCTGGTCAGATCATGAGCAGACAAGTGCCCCGGCAAGATTGCCGGAGCCCCCCAGCACTGTTTGTAGCGGAATACTGGCCATTCGGCCAGTAAGACGCTTCTCAGAATCGTGTCAGCTGTTTGCGATGCGGAAGCCGACCTTCAGCGTGACCTGGAAATGCGCGGCCTTGTTGTTCTCGATGTGGCCGCGGGTTTCCAGCACCTCGAACCACTCCAGGTGCTTGACGGTCTTGCCGGCCTCGGCCAGGGCGTTGTTGATGGCTTCCTCGATGCTGTTGGCCGAAGAACCAACCAGTTCGATCAGCTTGTAGGTGCGATGGTCAGACATGGTGAATCTCCTTTCGATAGTGGTCTTGAGCGTAGGTGGCCTTTTAGCTCTGTGCCGAATCGGGGCGCAAAAGTTCAGATGCACTGCACTTTCCTGAAGCGCCGCAGTCGGAAACTTACACACGCAACTCACCACGCAGGAGAGACACCTATGGCTACTTCACTTCGCAAAGCTTCGTTGCAAAGCATGGAAGCGGAAATCGAAAGTCTGCTCAAATCGCTGGAGAGCTTGAAGGACGATGCGTCCGACGAGTCGCGCAAAACCCTGAAAAGCCTGCGCGCCAACGCTGAAAACGCCCTGAAACACTCGCGTCATCTGCTCAGCGACGTGTACGAAGACGTGAAGGTGAAAACCCGCGAGACCGGCGTCGCCACCCGCGACTACGCGCAGGAACACCCCTGGACCACCGCAGGCGTGGCCATCGGCGCACTGGGCCTGCTGGCCGGCTACCTGCTGATCAAGCGCGGCAACTAATCCACCTGGCGCGCCAGCTCCGCGGTGAGCCAGTGCGCCAGCTGCCGGGCGCGCCCATCGTCGGCGCGCCGGGGCACCCATAGCGCCAGGCGCGCCGAGGTTTCGCTGAAGCCCCACGGCGCCGCCAGTCGCCCCGCCCGCAGGTCGTCAATCACCAGCGGTTCCGGGGCGATGGCCACCCCCAGGCCGGCCACCGCCGCCTCCAGCAAATAATACAAGTGCTCGAACCCCTGGCCGTACTGCAACTGGCCGGGCGCGATGCCGTGGGCCCCCGCCCAATTGGGCCACGCTTGCGGGCGCGAAGTGGTGTGCAGCAACGGCTCGCCGGCAAGCACCTGCGCAGGCGCCTCGGCCAACGTTTCGAAACGGGCAAAGCGCGGGCTCAGCACCGGGCCGATACGTTCGTGCGCCAGTTCATACACCTGCATGTCGGCCGGCCACGGCGGCTCGGCGAACACCAGCCAGGCATCGAGGCCGGGGCGCCGCGGGTCCAGGTCGCCTTCGCCGGCGGACAGGTGCAGGCGCAGGTCCGGCAGGTCGGCGTTGAGCTTGCCCAGCCTGGGGATAAACCAGCGCGCCAGCAGGCTACCCGAGCAGCCCAGCACGAAGGGCGCGTCGCTGGCGCCCTGGCTGATCTCGGCGCAGGCGGTGCGCAGGCGCTCGAAGGCATCGCCGCTGGCATCGCGCAGGCGCAGGCCGGCATCTGTGAGTTTCAGGCCACGGCCTTCCTTGACGAACAGGCTCACCCCGAGGTGCTCTTCCAACACCTTCAGCTGGCGGCTGATGGCGCCGTGGGTCACGTGCAATTGTTCGGCCGCGCGGCTTACGCTGTTCAGCCGGGCAGTGGCTTCGAACGCGCGCAGGGCGTTGAGGGGGGGCAGGTCGCGGCTCATAGTATCTGTGAGTTTTCCTGACATGTTGCAGCAATCTTATCGGTTTTTTTCGCCGGCCGCCGTGGTTACAGTAGATTCATAGCTAGCCCATCACTTTTCACCTGGAGCGACCCATGACCCAGACTAACTTGCGCAACGGCCCGGATGCCAACGGCCTGTTTGGCGCCTTCGGCGGCCGCTACGTGGCTGAAACCCTGATGCCGCTGGTGCTCGACCTGGCCCGCGAATACGAAGCCGCCAAGGCCGACCCCGAATTCCTCGAGCAGCTGGCCTACTTCCAGCGCGACTACATCGGCCGCCCGAACCCGCTGTACTTCGCCGAGCGCCTGACCGAACACTGCGGCGGCGCCAAGATCTACTTCAAGCGCGAAGAGCTGAACCACACCGGCGCGCACAAGGTGAACAACTGCATCGGCCAGGTGCTGCTGGCCAAGCGCATGGGCAAGAAACGCCTGATCGCCGAGACCGGCGCCGGCATGCACGGCGTGGCTACTGCCACCGTCGCCGCGCGCTTCGGCCTGCCTTGCGTGATCTACATGGGCGCCACCGACATCGAGCGCCAACAGGCCAACGTATTCCGCATGCGCCTGCTGGGCGCCGAGATCGTGCCGGTCACCGCTGGCACCGGCACCCTCAAAGACGCCATGAACGAAGCGCTGCGCGACTGGGTGACCAACGTCGACGACACCTTCTACCTGATCGGCACCGTCGCAGGCCCACACCCCTACCCGGCCATGGTGCGCGACTTCCAGTCGATCATCGGCAAGGAAACCCGCGAGCAACTGCACGCCAAGGAAGGGCGCCTGCCCGACAGCCTGGTGGCGTGCGTGGGCGGCGGTTCCAACGCCATGGGCCTGTTCCACCCGTTCCTGGACGACGCCAGCGTGGAAATCTACGGCGTTGAAGCCGCCGGCCACGGCGTGGACACCGACAAACACGCGGCCAGCCTCAACGGCGGCGTGCCGGGCGTGCTGCACGGCAACCGCACCTACCTGCTGCAGGACGACGACGGCCAGATCACCGACGCCCACTCGATCTCCGCCGGCCTGGACTACCCTGGCATCGGCCCGGAACACGCCTGGTTGCACGAGATCAAGCGCGTGAACTATGTCAGCATCACCGATGACGAAGCCCTGGCCGCGTTCCACACCACCTGCCGCCTGGAAGGCATCATCCCGGCACTGGAGACCGCCCACGCCCTGGCCGAAGCCATCAAGCGCGCGCCTACCCTGCCCAAGGATCACCTGATGGTCGTCTGCCTCTCGGGCCGTGGCGACAAAGACATGCAAACCGTGATGAGCCATATGGCCGCCGCCGAGCAGGAGAAACTGGCATGAGCCGTCTTGAACAACGCTTCGCCGATCTGAAAGCCGAGGGCCGCGCCGCCCTGGTGACCTTCGTCACTGCCGGCGACCCTGGCTACGACGCCTCCCTGGCCATCCTCAAGGGCCTGCCGGCCGCCGGCGCCGACGTGATCGAACTGGGCATGCCGTTCACCGACCCCATGGCCGACGGCGTGGCCATCCAGCTGGCCACCCTGCGCGCCCTGGATGCCGGCCAGACCCTGAAGAAAACCCTGCAGATGGTGCGCGAGTTCCGGGTTGGCAACGACACCACGCCAATCGTGCTGATGGGCTACTACAACCCCATCCACCGCTTTGGCGTCGAGGCCTTCGTGGCCGAGGCCCGCGAAGTGGGTGTGGACGGCCTGATCATAGTCGACCTGCCACCCGAGCACGACGCCGAGCTGGCTACCCCGGCCCAGGCCGCGGGCATCGACTTCATCCGCCTGACCACGCCCACCACCGACGACGTGCGCCTGCCGCGCGTGCTGGAGCGCAGCTCCGGCTTCGTCTACTACGTGTCGGTGGCCGGCGTGACCGGTGCCGGCTCTGCCACCACCGAGGCCGTGAGCAGCGCCATCGAGCGCCTGCGCCGCCACACCAGCCTGCCGATCAGCGTCGGTTTCGGCATCCGCACCCCCGAGCAGGCCGCCGCCATCGCGCGCCTGGCCGACGGTGTAGTGGTGGGTTCGGCGCTGGTGGACAAGATCGCCAAGGCCGGCTCGCCCGACCAGGCCGTGGGGGATGTACTTGAGCTGTGTTCGCAATTGGCCCAAGGCGTGCGTAAGGCCCGTGTCAGCTGAAGGTAAATAATTTGTTACAAAGGAATTAGTTGCTGATTTTCCGGACTAATTTCACAGACCAGAGGGAACCTGATCCGTAAGATCTGGTTCCCTTTTTTGTTGTTTGAGCAGTGAGGATTCGCTCGATGAAACTCTCCAAACCATTGATTGCCAGCCTGGGGCTTGTGCTTGTCGGCATGACATCCCTGGCCCATGCCGACCAATGGGGCCCGGGTGGCCCGGATGACCGTGGCCACTACGATCATCGCGATGACCACCGCGACGACCATCGTGACGACCACCGCTTCGACCATGGCGGCCCGCCCCGTGATTTCGGCCCCATCCGCCAGCACGCCTTCGAACACCGCGGCTACTTCGGCCGTGCCGAGCGCCTGCCGCCAGGCGTGTTCGTCGTCCAGGGCCGCCCGTTGGCGCCCGGCTACGGTCGCCCGCTGGGCCCGCGTGAACTGGAACAACTGCCGTACTACCCAGGCTACCAATGGATCGCCTACGGCCCGGATATCGTGCTGATCCAAGATGGCACCGGTGTGGTTTACCAGGTGCTGCAAGGCGTCCTGGCCTACTGATTCATTTTCGACACACCACCGCGAGGAACGCGTATGAAACTGCCAAAATCCCTGATCGCAGGCATGGGCGTGCTGCTGGTTGGCGTCACCCCATTGCTGCAAGCTGCCCCAGGCCCGGACGACCAGCGCCAGGGTGGTGAACAGCACCAGCAACAAGGTGGCCCGCGCGGCGACGAGCATGGCGCGCCGCAACAGCAGCAACACGCTGGCGGCGGCAACCGCCCACCACAGGACTTCGGCCCTGTGCGCCAGACCATCCAGCAGCACCGCGACAGCTTCGGCCACGGCAGCCCGCTGCCACCGAACGTCCACGTGGTCAAAGGCCGCCCGCTGCCCCACGGCTACGGCAAGCGCCTGGACAGCCGCGCGCTGTCGCAGCTGCCACGCTACCCCGGCTACGAATGGCGCCGCCTGGGCAACGACGTGGTGCTGATCTCGGTAGGCACCGGCGTGGTCTACGAGATCCTCGATGGTGTGTTGAACTGAAATAACACCACCCCGTAGCAGCTGCCAAAGGCTGCGTCCTGACCCCCCCGGTACACCAGAAATACCGAGGCGCCAAGGACGCGGCCTGATGGCCGCTGCTACGGGATTGGGTTCATCACCCGCCGAAAATCGACAACTTCAACGGCCGCACCGCCCCCATCCAGATCGCATGATCACGGTGGTCCGCCAACTCATCCCCGCTCAGCGGGTGCATGAACACCACCAGCCCCTTGCGGTTCATCGCCAGCCACGGCAACACCTGCGCCACCACCTGCGGCGCGAACGCCAACTGGCAGCTCCAGTCCGGGTGCGGCCCTACCGGCTTCTCATGCACACGCCCCATCACCACGGGAAACAACCGCGCGGCTTCTTCGCACAGGGCGCGCGCCTGGTCGAGGGTGGAGGCGTCGAAATAGATGTGGGCGTGGTAGCCCTGGATTGGTTGCACGGTGGGGGTCTCCGAAATTCATGGCGTCAGAGTACCATGCAGTAAAATACTGGTCGTAGTCTCTCCAAGGATAGAGTAGTGAGGCAGAAGGCTGCCTCACTCCAGAGGGCTACGAGCTCCTAATTATCATGCACTAGCTGCCAAGACGTAATCAGATCGATATAGTGGATTGCCATCTCCACTGCTAGAGTCTAATGAAACAGAACCGATAGCTGCCATCATGCCGATGAGTCCATCAACTTGTGCCTCCATTGAGAGTTTTGGAGCACTGTCTATGTTGTAAGTTTGGAAACCTACTGCTAAAGCTTCTTTTTGCACTCCTGCTTGCAAAAAGTTGCCGCTAGCTAAAATCTTGTTACCGGCTCTATATTCATCTGAAACCTCCTCAGCAGTCAGGCTTATCAGCTCGATACCCAGCTCGTCTAGCGATAACAACTCATTGCTCTCGGCGTCATCCAGCGTACCATTTCCATTCGTGTCAGCCCAACTCAATCCGTCTTGGTTGTCGTCAGCCCACACTTTAACCGTTGCCCATGCTTCATCCTTATTATCGAACACATCGTCATTGTTGCTATCTAAAGATTTAAGTGCATCAAACCCGTTTTTGAAAGGCTTTACGCTTTCAGCTGATCCAGTGACTGTCGCAGCACCCAAAAATTCAGAGACAAGTTCCCGGGCACTATCAATTTTCCCGTTCCCGTCCAAATCCACTACCACTAGGCCTTCTCCGGGTCTTATCCACCCAGTACGCTCCAATCGGCTGGAATTATTATCCATATCAAAATAGGTTTCAGTCGACGTCAAACTCGAAAGTTTAATGCCAATTCCTGAAAGATCTAGAACTAACGGGTCGCGGGGCCCCGGCTCCAAACAGAGCTTGTTCCCATTAAACATAATCCATGGAGTATCAATTCGAGCGGATGGAAGCGCGCCAGCTGGTCCGGGTCTAAAGCCCCCCCCAAAACCTGAAGTATCTAGCGGAATTCCCCCGAAAGGATTACGGTAACGGAAACTGCTCCAAAGATCGATTGTCAGTTTATTTATATCACTAGAGTGGCCCGCCACAGGACCAAACACTTGATCGGAATTGAATCCTTGGGAGGTGTCTATTCCTTGGAAAGCGCTATCTGACTGCTTTTGAGTTTCAATCCACGTGGTTAGCTCTTCAGTATGTGGGGAATCTTTTGGGAAAGCGATGGTGTATGCAAGCTTTTTTGACAGATCTCTGAATACATCACCCATCCCTGGGAGGGTGCGAATATCATCAACCATAGCGCCCATGTGATCAGATGCATCCCACACAGCGTCGTTTATTTCGTCTCCCCATCTTTCGTTTATGTAACCACCGATTTTCACACCCACTGAAAAAGAAATCGCCATTGCTTTAAGTGCCGGGTGGCTAGTTCTCGCGGCTATAAGAGCCGCGATATCAGCATATGTACCAATATCGGCGGTGCCGTTCGAAAACTTATGGATCGCTGACGCGATGATCATGGGAGCCGTCGCCGTGGAAGCGATTCCTGCAGCGGCCGGATGCACTGCGGCAAGCGAGTTGACCATAGCTCCCCAGTTCCCCATATCTGCCAGAGGACTTCCTTCAAATTCTGGGTGCATCAAAATGCTACGGCCGGTAAAAGCACCATCAATTAAGTTTGCAATTACAGTTGGATCTTTTATCGCCATACGTCACCTCCTAGACCAAAAAAATACCGCTTGATAAAAAACGCAGTACGTGTAAACAGCCATGATCGCTGAAGCTGCGAAAGCCATACCCCAAATCAAATATCTGAATTTGAAACCAAGCTTATGCCTAGCATAAAGCGCGCTGTATCCCGTTAACCCTGTCAACATCATCAGATCCTGATGTAACGTTGAAAGATTTGTTTTGTCAATGCCGAGATAAAATCCCCAAAAAAAACAGTACCCGGCTCCAGCCAACAACCCATAAAGTATTGGCTTGTATATCTTCACAACCATATTGCAACCCCCCCCAAATCAAAATCGGCTCACTTTATAATCTCATCGTTCTCTTAGCCCTTCTTGCAGCGATCGCCATAATGGTTCAATAAAATATCCGAGCACGGATCTCTTATATAGTTTTAACTCGGCCGTAAGCGTCATACCTGGCGACACTACAAGATTTCGGTTCACAACTAGTGCTGGGGCAGCATTCAGCTTTATCCGAACGCTGTATTTAGATGGCATTTCCTCACTCGATATCGAATCCTGGGAGATCGAGACAACTTTCCCAATAAACACCCCGTATTTAACGTAATTAAACGAATCAATCTTTACTGCCACTTCCTGCCCAGGATATACAAAACCAATATCCTTATTATCCAACCAGACATCTGCTTCAGAAGGCTGAGTGTGCGGCACCACCACCATAAGATTTTGCGCCGCAGTCACCACACCACCCACCGTATGAATGGACAGTTCTTGAACGGTACCGTCTATCGGTGAAACTAATGACATCAACCTGTGTCGATACTCGGCTTTTTCAAGCTCTTGGGTTACTCTTTTAATTACCCTGCGGGACTGCCCCTCCAAATCCAGCATTGCAATACGAACTTGGTCTACCAGATTATCCCTGCGCTGGCGCGTGATTCGAATGGAGGCTTGAAGCTCCCGAATTTTATTTTGTTGAAGCTCTATTTCCCGGACGTGATCAATCCGCAGGCGCTCCCTTTCCAAGTAGACGTTTCGTGGTATGTAGCCGCCTTCAGCCAAATTCTTGGAACTTTCTGCCACCCTTGTAGAGATCGACAACACCTTGGCAGCTGTCTTTATATTCGTCCTTGCGGAAATTATCTGCACATCAAATTGGTTTACCTCGGCATCCATCTGGCCGATTTTGCTGTTCAATTCAATGTACTGTCCTCGCAGCCAGGTGGTAGTCGCTGCAACTTGCTCCAAAGGCGCGCCTGGCATCAGGTCCTGAATAGGTTGCGGTTCCGATTTTTCTTCAATCGCTTTAAGTAACGCCGTTGCGCGCGCCCAGTCCGATTGAGCGGCTACCAGTTCAGCCTTCAAGCGGTTCACATCAGCTTGTGAATTGACGGCTTCAAGCTCGATTATTACCTGACCTTTCGTTACGGCCTGCCCCTCTTGGACAAGCACAGCTTTAACGATCGAAACCTCGCTGGCCTGGATAAATTTGCTCATCCCACTGGCAATTACTTTTCCCTCTGCGGTCGCGACGACGTCAATTTTTCCTAAGCAGGACCACAGGAACGCTATTGCGCTAAAAAGCAGAAGAAAGGCCAACACCCAATGTGCAGCTGGATGCGGAGGCTTCTCTTGCAACTCCAACGTCGCAGGCAGGAACTGAAGCTCTTCGGCCTTGCGCTTCACGCTGGCATTGGCTTGGCGGTTCGACCAGGCACATTTCCACGCAAGGTGGTATTTGCGCCACAGGCCGAGCGCAGCATCGAATCTGTTCATCCTTTACCACCTTGCTGCAGGTGGTACAGATAGGCGTAGTGACCGTCGGGAATGACAATCAAATCATCGTGGCTGCCTTCCTCGATAATTTGCCCACGGTCCATGACGATGATTCGATGGGAATCTCTTACAGCTGACAGTCGGTGGGCGATAACGATGACCGTTCGCCCTTCACATATCCGACGCATATTTTGCTGGACGACGCGTTCGGACTCGTAATCAAGGGCGCTGGTTGCCTCGTCAAAAATCAATATCCTCGGGTCGCCCATCAACGCCCTGGCAATTGCGATGCGCTGCCTCTGACCTCCCGATAACGATGCACCATGCTCACCCACCAACGTGTCATAGCCCTCGGGCAACTCCAGAATGAAGTCGTGAGCGCCCGCCATTTTCGCGCTGTGGATAACAACCTCCAATGAAACGCCTGCGTCACTGAGGGCGATGTTTTCGCGAATGCTTTTCTGGAAAAGCAGACTGTCCTGAAGCACTACGCCGATTTGGCGACGCAGTGACGAGACATCGACCAAGGCCAAGTCCATGCCGTCCACGAGCACCCGACCACGCTCAGGCACATACAGCCGCTGGATCAGTCGTGTGAGTGTGCTTTTCCCCGACCCTGACCGCCCCACGATCCCAATAACCTCGCCAGGGGAGATACTCAGGCTGACGGAACGCAGAACCTCTGAGCCATCTGGCCGGTAGCGGAAACGCACCTGGTCGAATTCGATGCGCCCGCTGATGGGCGGTACAGTGCTGCGAGTTCGTTGGTTTAGCTCGGTTCGGGTATTGAGAATGTCTCCCAGCCTTTGGATTGATACGCCTGTCTGCTGAAACTGCGTCCATAGCTGGGCCAAGCGCATTATGGGTTGCGAGACGCGCCCAGCCAGCATGTTGAACGCGATCAATTGGCCAACGCTCAGTTCGCCATCAATCACTAGCCGGGCGCCTAACCACAGCGTGGCAACCGTCACCAGTTTTCCTATCAACCCTACGCACTCATTGGCGACGGCAGATAAATTCTGGGTTTTAAAGCCGGCTGACACATAGGCGGCCAGCTGATTCTCCCAACGCCGGGTTATTTGTGGCTCTACCGCCATAGATTTCAGCGTGTCGATGCCGTTCACCGTTTCCACCAGGAAAGCCTGGTTCTCGGTACCTCTCGCAAAACTTTCGTTAATCCTGCCCCTTAAAATTGGCGTAACTATCAGCGAAACCAGGAAGTAGAGGGGCAGCGACAGCACCACAACGAGTGTCAGCCACCCGCTGTAAATGAACATGACACCAATAAAAACGACCGAGAAAAAAACATCCAGTACCAGCGTGATGCTGTTCCCAGTCAAAAAGCTCCGAATGTTTTCCAGTTCTCGTACTCGAGCAACCGAATCCCCCACTCGTCGTGCCTGGAAATAGGAGATTGGCAGCGCCACAAGATGTCGGAACAACCGAGCACCAAGCTCAACGTCGATCCGGCTCGCAGTGTGGGAGAAGATGTAGGTACGAAGGCCGCTTAACGCGGTCTCGAACAGCATGATTACCAACAGCCCTACTGCGATGACATCCAAGGTGGTCAGGCCTCGATGCACCAGGACCTTGTCCATGACAACTTGAAAAAAGAGCGGAGTGAGAAGGGCAAATATCTGCAGCACGAATGAGACGACGAAGACCTCGGTGAGCAATCTCCGGTATTTGATGATTGCTGGAATGAACCAGGTAAAGTCAAACCGAGCCAGTTCCCCCACGATTGACGCTTGAGACCTCAGGAGGATCAATTCTCCAACCCAGCGTTCGGCAAGATCCTCAAAGCTCGAATATTCAGCACGCCCGACCAAGGGGTCGTGAATCAGTACCCGCCCATCAATAAGCTTGGCGAGGATGAAAAATTGACCGTCCGTGCATACGCCTATCGCGGGCAGAGGAAGGTGCGCGAGCCGATCGACGGAGCTGCGCGTGAGCTTTGCTTTGAGCCCTAGCTTTTTCGCGGCCTGCAGAATTTGCGTTGGGTCAAAATTCGTACAGCCGCTGCCTAGCTCATGCCTTAGCTGCTCAGGCGATACAACGATCTGATGCAAACGAGCCAGCATCAACAGGCAGGCGAGCCCTGTATCTGTGCAATCGGCAGAATCCGTGGTCGACATTTTCTCTGTCCCTGAACTTGGCCACAGCCAGGACGAAACTCAGTCGACCAGCGCTGTAGGATTAATTCCAAGTCCCGAGCATATGAGACGATTTCGCATCCGTAAGTAGTCCCGCCTCCGACATCAACGTAGGACGATTCCGGTTCTACGAGGACAGCTGCTCAGCCATCAACCACTCCACAAACCGCCCCACCATCTCCCCCCGCCGTTTCCGTTGCGGCACCACCACGTAATACCCCAGCGCCGAACTGGCCGTTGCAGCGATGGGCCGGCACAGCAGGCCCTGCTCGATCAACGCGTCCACCAGGTGGCGCCAGCCGATGGCCACGCCCTGGCCAGCGATGGCGGCCTGGATCAGCAGGGTGTAGTTGTCGAACCGCAGTTGGCCCGGGGCAGGGGCGCTGGGGATGTGCAGCTGGCGGAACAAAGTGGTCCAGTTGAACCAGTGGGTGGTGCTTTCGCCGCGCAGGTGCAGCAGCGGCAGGTCGAGCAGGGCTTGGGCGGGCAGGGGGGTGACCTGGTTTTCAAGCAGGCGCGGGCTGCACACGGGGAAGACTTCTTCGGCGAACAGCCAGTGGCTGTCGCCCTGTTTGAAGCGGCCGTCGCCGAACAGCACGGCGACGTCGATGTCGCTGCGCAGCATGGCGTGGCTGCGTTCGCTGGTCACCAGGCTGACATCGACATGGGGGTGGGCCTGGTGGAAGCGGTGCAGGCGCGGCATCAGCCAGTAGGCGGCGAAGGCGAAGTCGGTGGCCACCTGCAGCACCTCGTGCTGGGGCTGGGCGGTGAGGGCGGCCAGGGCATCGTCGATCTGGCCGAAACCGGCCTGCACCGCATCGAACAGGCTGCGGCCGGCGTCGGTCAGTTCGATGCCGCGGTAGATGCGGTCGAACAGGCGCGTGGCCAATTGCTCTTCCAGGCGCTTGATCTGCTGGCTGACGGCAGGCTGGGTGGTGCCCAGTTCGGCCGCAGCGGCGGTGAAGCTGCGCTGTCGGGCGGCGCATTCAAAGGCGCGCAGCAGGTCGAGGGACAGATCGGCGAGGCTATCAAACATTAGCTGGGCTTATCCTAGGCATTGCCTGACGTGGGCTTTACCGCATGGCAGCGCGGTCGCATGCTCGGTTGGAAGCACTTTCGCATAATTCAACACTATGGAATGCCGCCCACCCATGAAGCGCAAGAATATTCTCTTCATCATGGCCGATCAGATGGCCGCGCCGCTGTTGCCCTTCTATGCCGAAAACTCGCCGATCAAGCTGCCCCACCTGAGCCGCCTGGCGGCCAGCGGCGTGGTGTTCGACGCCGCTTACTGCAACAGCCCATTGTGTGCGCCGTCGCGCTTCACCCTGGTGAGCGGCCAGTTGCCCAGCAAAATCGGCGCCTACGACAACGCCGCCGATTTCCCCGCCGACGTGCCCACCTATGCCCACTACCTGCGCCGCCTGGGCTACCGCACGGCGTTGTCGGGGAAGATGCATTTCTGCGGCCCGGACCAGCTGCATGGCTACGAAGAGCGCCTGACCAGCGACATCTACCCCGCCGACTACGGCTGGGCGGTGAACTGGGATGAACCTGACGTGCGCCCCAGTTGGTACCACAACATGTCCTCGGTGCTGCAGGCCGGGCCGTGCGTGCGCACCAACCAGCTGGATTTCGATGAAGAGGTGGTGTTCAAGGCCCAACAGTATCTTTACGACCACGTACGTGAGGACGGCGAACAGCCGTTTTGCCTGACCGTATCCATGACCCATCCCCACGACCCCTACACCATTCCCAAGCGCTTCTGGGACCTGTACCGCGACGAGGACATTCCGCTGCCGGCCAACGTGCCGGGCCAGGCGGAACTGGACCCGCACTCCCAGCGCCTGCTGAAGGTGTATGACCTGTGGGACAAGCCGCTGCCCGTGGACAAGATTCGTGAAGCCCGCCGCGCCTATTTCGGCGCCTGCAGCTACATCGACAGCAACGTCGGCAAGCTGCTGGAGACGCTGGAGGAAACCGGCCTGGCCGAGGACACCATCATCGTCTTCTCCGGCGACCACGGCGACATGCTCGGCGAGCGCGGGCTCTGGTACAAGATGCACTGGTTCGAGATGTCGGCGCGGGTGCCGCTGCTGGTCTGTGCACCGGGGCAGTTCCAGGCCGGGCGGGTGAGCGCGGCAGTCTCCACCGCCGACTTGCTGCCCACCCTGGTGGAACTGGCCGGCGGTGAAGTCGACTCGCGCTTGCCGCTGGACGGCCGCTCGCTGGTGAGCCACCTGCAAGGCCAGGGCGGCCACGACGAGGTGTTCGGCGAGTACATGGCCGAAGGCACGGTGGGCCCGTTGATGATGATTCGCCGCGGCGACTTCAAATTTATCTACAGCGAGGACGACCCTTGCCTACTCTTCGACGTGCGCCATGACCCGCACGAACGCGAGGACCTGAGCCAATCGCCGCAACACGCGACGCTGTTCGCCGCGCTGCTGGCCGAGGCGCGCGCCAAGTGGGACGTGGCGGCCATACGCCAACAGGTGCTGGCCAGCCAGCGCCGGCGCCGCCTGGTGGCCCAGGCCCTGAGCCTGGGCACGCTGAAGAGCTGGGACCACCAGCCGTGGGTGGACGCCAGCCAGCAGTACATGCGCAACCACATCGACCTCGATGACCTGGAGCGCAAGGCCCGTTATCCACAACCCTGCCAAGATCAATAATCGATGAGGGGAAGCCGATGAAGTTATCCACAGTGGTGGTATCCGCGTTGCTGGCCGTGGCCAGCCTGCAGGCACTGGCCGATGAGCAAAGCTGCAGCACGGTGCAGATGGCCGACCCCGGCTGGAGCGATATCGCCTCCACCAACGCCATCACCGGTCTGCTGCTGGATGGCATGGGCTACAAGGCCAAGGTCGACAGCCTGGCGGTGCCCATCGCCTACGGCGGCTTGAAAGACGGCAAGGTGGATGTCTTCCTCGGCAACTGGATGCCGGCGCAACAGGGTTTCTACGACAAGTTCGTGGCCACCGGCGACGTCACCCAGTACGCCAAGAACCTGGAAGGCACAGAGTTCACCCTGGCGGTGCCGGACTACGTGTGGGACGCCGGCGTGCACAGCTTCGCCGACCTGAACAAATACGCCGACAAGTTCGGCGGCAAGATCTACGGCATTGGCTCCGGTGCGCCGGCGAACTTGTCGATCCAGCAGATCATCAAGAAGAACGAGTTCGACCTGGGCCAATGGAAACTGGTGGAATCCAGCGAGCAGGCGATGCTGTCGGAAGTGCGCCGGGCTGTGGATAAGCAGCGCTTCATCGTGTTCCTGGGCTGGACGCCGCACCCGATGAACGTCGAGATCAAGATGCACTACCTGAGCGGCGGCGAGGCGTACTTCGGCGCCAGCGGCAGCGTCTACACCCTGACCCGCAAGAGTTATGCACAGGCGTGCCCGAACGTCGCCAAGCTGCTGGGCAATCTGACCTTTACCCAGGACATGGAGAACAGCATCATGGCCGACGTGGTGAAGACCAAGGCCAGCTACCCGGACGCGGCGAAGAAGTGGATCAAGGCCAACCCCACGGTGCTGGACAAGTGGCTGGACGGCGTGAAGACCGTGGACGGGCAGGACGCGCTGCCCGCCGTGAAAGCCAAGCTTTAACCGGCCCCGTAGCCGCTGCCGAAGGCTGCGCTGGCCCTTCGCTTCACTGAAGATCCCCAGCGTACCCGAAGGCCAGCGCAGCCTGCGGCAGCGGCTACGGGGTTGGCAACAAGAGGAATCAATGCAGCGCTCCAGACTGGAAAAAATCCTGCCCTTCCTGGCCTGGCTCCCACGCCAGACCCGCGCCAGCGTCAGCCGTGACCTGGTGGTGGGCCTGAGCGGCGCGATCCTGGCGTTGCCGCAGTCCATCGCCTACGCGCTGATCGCCGGCCTGCCGCCGGAATACGGCCTGTACGCAGCCATCATCCCGGTGCTGATCGCGTGCCTGTGGGGCTCGTCGTGGCACCTGATCTGCGGGCCCACGGCGGCCATTTCCATCGTGCTGTACGCCAGCGTCAGCCCGCTGGCGGTGCCGGCCACCCAGGACTACGTGACGCTGATCCTGCTGCTGACCTTCCTCGCCGGCATTTTCCAGTGGCTGCTGGGCATGCTGCGCTTCGGCGCGCTGGTGAATTTTGTCTCCCATTCGGTGGTGCTGGGCTTCACCCTCGGCGCCGCCATTGTCATTGCCATCGGCCAGCTGCCAAGCCTGCTGGGCATCGAGCTCAGCAGCCAGGCGACCGCGCTGGCCAGCCTCGGCAACCTGTTCCAGCACCTGGCCGAAGTGGACCAGCCGTCGCTGCTGCTGGGGTTGTTCACCCTGGTGCTGGGCCTGGTGCTCAAGGCGCTGGTGCCGCGCTGGCCGACCCTGCTGATTGCCTTGGTCAGCGGCAGCCTGCTGGCGTGGCTGTGGCCGGGGATGTTCGGCCACGTGCGCCGGGTCAGCGAATTCGTCGGCCAGCTGCCGCCGTTCAGCCCGCTGCCCACGGACCCGGCGTTGGTGCTGCGGCTGCTGCCCAGCGCCGTGGCCGTGGGCATGCTGGGGCTGGTGACCAGCCTGTCGATTGCCCGCTCGATCGCCACACGTTCGCAACAGTTGCTCGACGCCAACCAGGAAGTTCGCGCCCAGGGCCTGTCGAACGTCATCGGTGCATTCTTCTCCGGCTCGCTGTCGGCAGGCTCGTTCACCCGCTCCGGGCTCAGCTATGAAGCCGGCGCCTGCTCGCCGCTGGCGGGGGTGTTCTCGGCGCTATGGGTGGCGCTATTCGCGGTGACCGGCGCGCAGCTGATCGCGCAGATTCCCATTGCCGCCATGGCCGGCAGCATTCTGCTGATCAGCTGGGGGCTGGTGGACCACCGCGGCATTCGCGCGCTGTTCCGGGTCAGCCGCTCGGAGTTCGTGGTGATGGCGCTGACGTGCCTGGCGACCCTGCTGCTGGAGCTGCAGACGGCCATCTACGCCGGGGTGCTGGCATCGCTGTTCTTCTACCTCAAGCGCACCTCGCAACCGCGGGTGCAGCAGTGGCGCGACGGCGACGAGGAAGTGCTGCGCGTAGGCGGTTCGATCTTCTTCGGCGCCAGCCATTACCTGCAGGTACGGCTGCAGCGCGCGCAGGGCCAGCGCGTGGTGATCGACGCGCAGCAGATCAACTTCATCGATTATTCGGGGGTGGAGATGCTGCACCAGGAAGCGCGGCGGCTGCGCGCCCAGGCCCGCAGCCTGACCCTGCGCCACGCACGGGCGCAGGTGATCGAGGAGCTGCACAAGCTGGAAGGGGCGGCCAACTGCCCCATCCAGTTCGAAGGTTAGCCGGCGGCCATTTCCTGGCGCAGGGTGGCCATCACCGTCTTCGAGTCCGGGGTCACGCCACGCCAGTAGGTGAAGGCCTCCGCGGCCTGTTCCACCAGCATGCCGAAGCCATCCAGGGCCTGGGCGGCGCCGTGCTCGGCGGCCCAGCGGCAGAACGGCGTGGGCTCCTTGCCGTACATCATGTCGTAGCACACGGTGACGCCCGGCTGGATCAGGCTGCTCTTGATCGGCGGCAGGTCACCGGCAAGGCTCGCCGAGGTGGCGTTGATGATCACGTCCACCGGCTCTTCCAGCCAGTCGAAACCGCTGGCGGCCACCGGGCCCAGGCCGGCGAAGATCTGCGCCAGCAACTCGGCCTTGTCCACGGTGCGGTTGGCGATGACCAGTGACACCGGCTGCTGTTCCAGCAGCGATTCCACCACGCCGCGTACCGCGCCACCGGCGCCCAGCAGCAAAATGCGCTTGCCCTTGAGGGTGACACCGGCGTTGTTCAGCAGGTCGCGCACCAGCCCCACGCCGTCGGTGTTGTCGCCGCGCAGGGTGCCGTCGGGCAGGCGCGTGAGCATGTTCACCGCGCCGGCGCGCTGGGCGCGGGGGGTGAGCACGCTGCACAGGCGGAAGGCGTCTTCCTTGAACGGCAGCGTCACGTTGGCGCCCAGGCCGTCCTGGAAAAACTCCAGGGCGTTGCCGGCAAAGTCATCCAGCGGCGCCAGCCGCGCGCCGTATTCCATGGCCTGGCCGGTCTGCTCGGCAAACAGGCGGTGGATGGCGGGCGACTTGCTGTGGCCAATCGGGTTACCGAAGACGACGTAACGGTCCATGCAGGCAGTTCCTAATTCAAGGGCAGGCAAATAATAGGTTATCCACAGCGGCCGTCAGGCCTGGCCGAGCCAGTCGCGGTCGGTGAGGAAGTAGTCGGTGAGGCGCGCTTCTTCGCTGCCCGGCGCCGCCTTCCAATCGTAGCCCCAGCGCACTTGCGGCGGCAGCGACATCAGGATCGACTCGGTGCGGCCGCCCGACTGCAGGCCGAACAGGGTGCCACGGTCGTACACCAGGTTGAATTCCACGTAGCGGCCACGGCGGAACTCCTGGAATTCACGCTGCTGCTGGGTGTAGGCCATGGCCTTGCGGCGCTGCACGATGGGCAGGTACGCCTCCAGGTAGGCGTCGCCGATGGCGCGCATGAAGGCGAAGCTGGTGTCGAAGTCCCACTCGTTCAAGTCGTCGAAGAACAGGCCGCCCACGCCGCGCGGTTCGTTGCGGTGCTTGATATGGAAATAGCGGTCGCACCAGGCCTTGTAGCGCGGGTACACGTCTTCGCCAAACGGCGCGCAGGCGCGCTCGGCCACGCGGTGCCAGTGAATGCAGTCGTCTTCGTTGGCGTAGTAGGGCGTCAGGTCGAAGCCGCCACCGAACCACCACACCGCTTCCTCGCCTTCCTTCTCGGCAATGAAGAAGCGCACGTTGGCGTGGGACGTCGGCACGTGGGGGTTGTGCGGGTGGATCACCAGAGACACACCCAGGGCTTCGAAGCCACGGCCCGCCAGTTCCGGGCGGTGGGCGCTAGCCGACGGCGGCAGGCCGCTGCCGAAGACGTGGGAGAAGTTGACCCCGCCTTTCTCGATCACCGTGCCGTTCTCGATCACCCGGGTGCGGCCGCCGCCACCGGCGGCGCGGTTCCACGCGTCCTCGACAAAACGGGCGCCACCGTCTTCAGTTTCAAGGGCGCTGCAGATCCGCTCTTGCAGGTCGAGCAGGTAGGCTTTTACGGCTTCGGTGCGGGTAGTCATGGCATCACCTTGTAACGGGCAAAGGCCGGGCAGCGCTGGGGATTACCGCCGCCCGAGAGCAAATTCGGCGCGTAGCATAGCACCCGCGGCCCACTTTGAGCGGTTGACGGCGCGGTTACAAAGGCGTCCGATAGGGGCTTTCCATGCCTGTTTCAGGAGATTGCAGATGGCCAAACGTATTCAGTTCAGCACTAACGGTGGTCCGGAAGTCCTCGAATTCGTCGACTTCCAGCCAGCCGAGCCGGGCCCGCAGGAAGTTCGGGTACGCAACAAGGCCATCGGCCTGAACTACATCGACACTTACTACCGCAGCGGCCTGTACCCGGTGCCGTCCCTGCCGTCGGGGCAGGGCACCGAAGGTGCGGGCGTGGTAGAGGCGGTGGGCAGCGAAGTGACCTCGGTGAAGGTCGGCGACCGCGTGGCCTACGCCGGCGGCCCGCTGGGCGCTTATAGCGAAGTGCACACCCTGCCGGCCGCCGTGCTGGTGAAGCTGCCGGAGGCCATTAGCTTCGAACAGGCCGCCGCGGTGATGCTCAAGGGCCTGACCGTGCAGTACCTGTTCCGCCAGACCTATGAACTGAAACGTGACGAAACCATTCTGTTCCACGCCGCCGCCGGCGGTGTCGGCTCCCTGGCCTGCCAGTGGGCCAAAGCCATCGGCGCCCGGCTGATCGGCACCGTCAGCTCGCCGGAAAAAGCCGCGCGGGCCAAGGCCCTGGGTGCCTGGGAAACCATCGACTACAGCCGCGAAGACGTGACCAAGCGCGTGCTTGAGCTGACCGATGGCAAGAAATGCCAGGTGGTGTACGACGGCGTCGGCAAGGACACCTGGGAAACCTCGCTGGACTGCGTGGAACCGCGCGGTCTGGTGGTCAGCTTCGGCAACGCCTCGGGCGCGGTCAGCGGCGTCAACCTGGGTGTCCTGGCGTCCAAGGGCTCGCTGTACGTGACCCGCCCGACGCTGGGCACCTACGCCACCGCCAGCACCCTGCAGGCCATGGCCGACGAGCTGTTCGGGATGATCACCAGCGGCAAGCTGGACGTGGAGATCAGCCAGCGTTACCCACTGGCCGAAGCGGCGAAGGCGCAGACCGAGCTGTCGGCGCGGCGCACCATGGGTTCGACCATTCTGCTGCCATAACGCCACACGCACCGTAGCAGCGGCCGCAGGCCGCGTCCCAGGCACCGCGTTGGGCCTGACGCGGCCTTCGGCCGCTGCTACGACGGGGTGTTTACGGCCAGCGTTACGGGCGGATCACGTCGCCGGTCACCAGGTCGCGGATGACGCTGGGGTTCTTGCGCCCGCCCAGTTCACCGTTCAGCACCAGGTCCACCTGGCCACGGAAATACTGCTCGATGCGCAGGCGGTTCATGGCTGGCGGCCGCCCGGTCGGGTTGGCGGAGGTCGACACGATCGGCCCCACCAGCGAACACAGCTCACGCACCAGCGGGTGGTCGCTGACACGAATCGCCACGCTGTTGTGCTTGCCGGTGATCCACTCG
This sequence comes from Pseudomonas sp. GYB4201, assembly GCF_056312595.1. Classification (NCBI taxonomy): domain Bacteria; kingdom Pseudomonadati; phylum Pseudomonadota; class Gammaproteobacteria; order Pseudomonadales; family Pseudomonadaceae; genus Pseudomonas; species Pseudomonas sp. GYB4201. The sequence continues at coordinate 100,853 of NZ_JBWGIG010000009.1, forward strand.
GGCAGCAGGCCCTGGTGCGGCACCAGCCAGGTGTTGGGGCCCGGCCAGGTGCTGGCCATGCGGTCCAGCCAGATCTCGGGGAAATCCTCGAAGAGGAAATCGAACTGGCGGATGTTGTCCGCTACCAGGATCAGGCCCTTATCCACAGGCCGTGACTTGATCGCCAGCAACCGATAGACCGCTTCCGCGTCCCACGGGTTACAGCCCAGACCCCAAACCGCTTCGGTTGGATAGGCAATTACCGCGCCTGCCTTCACTTCACGCGCGGCTTGTTGCACACGCCAACTGCTCACCATCACTGTTACTCCGCTTGAATGCTGTGAGCAGTGTACTTAGCTGGAGCGCGCAAACCAACGCCCGGCCTCGTTGACCACGCGCCCCTCAAGCTCCAGCTCGGTGAGCGCCTCCAGCAGCTTGGGCAGCGGCCAGGCGCTGGAACGCATCAGTGCCTCGCTGCTTTGCGGCGCCGCGTGCAACAGCGCCAGCAGCGGGTGGTCCACCAGTGGCGCCGGCAGGGCCACCCGCTGCCAGCCGCGCAGGGGCTCGAGAATGTGTTCCACGGTCTCCACCAGCTGCGCGCCATCGCGGATCAACTGGTGGCAGCCCTTGGCCCCCGGGTGATGGATGGAGCCGGGAATGGCGTACACCTCGCGGCCCTGCTCGTTGGCCAGGCGTGCGGTAATCAGCGAACCGCTGGCCAGGCTGGCCTCCACCACCAGCACGCCAAGGGACAAGCCGCTGATGATGCGGTTGCGCCGCGGGAAGTTGGCGGGGATGGGCTCGGCGTCCAGTGGGAACTCGGAAACCACCGCGCTGCCCTCGGCAGCCATCCGCGCCGCGAGTGCCTTGTGCCGCTGTGGATAAAGTTTTTCGATACCTGTGCCCAACACACCGATTGTGTGGCCGCCAACGTCCAGGGCGGCCTGGTGAGCGGCACCATCCACGCCGGCGGCGAGGCCACTGGTGATGACGAAACCGGCCTTGGCCAGGCTGCGCGAGAAGGCCGCGGCGGTGTCCAGGCCAGGGCGCGATGCACGCCGGCTACCGACGATGGCCAGCTGCGGTTTTTCCAGGATGGTGGGGTCACCGGCAACGAACAGCAGCGGCGGTGCGCCACTGGTTTCGGCCAGCAGCGCAGGGTAGCCAGGGTCGTCAAACATCAGCAAATGCTGGCCCGGGCGCTCTAGCCAGGCCATTGCGGCCTTGCCGCCGGCTTTTACCGCAGGGCTGGCACGGGCGTCGCAAGCGGCCGCGGTCATGCCCAGCGCCCGCCAGGCCGATAGCGGCGCCCGCAGCGCCTCGGCTGCCGAACCGAAGGCTTCGAACAACTGGTGGAAGCGTTTTGGCCCGGTGTCGGTCAAGCGATGGAGGCGCAACCGCGCCTCCAGTTCATCCATGGGAAGTGCATCGTTGGCAAAGAGCGGCATCTGATCATCCTTGATTCAGGCCCCTGTACAGCGGCAGGCAAAAGCTGTGGATAACTCTGTTGGTAACTGTTTGACAACTTTCCCGACGGGCTAGGGATTTCTCACCTTGTCCATCACTGCCAGGGAGCGATTGGCGTTGAGCACTAAACCATAGCTGAGCTTTTCATAAGTGCGGAACACCATCAGCAGGCCAGCCCGCTCGTCGGGGATTTTCACCTGCTCGCCGGTCACCCGGTCGCGTACGGTTTCACCGGTCTTGTAGATGGCCAGGACGTTGCCTTCCTTGAGCCCGTCGCGGTTGCCGCGGTCCAGGGTGACCACGTCATACTTGCCGATCTGTGTAACACCCCGTGGTACATCCACGATGGTGCCGCTGATCTGCCGGCTCGGCGCGCTGGGCAGGAAGGTGGAGTTCACCGGCCGTTCCTCGCTGACGAACAGGCGGTCGCCCAGGCGCACTTCCTCGCTGGAGCGCTGCAGGTTGATGGTGGCAATGTCGCCCTCGGTAGCCACTACTTCGCCGCCGCCCATGTTGTCGGCGTTCACGCCCAGCTGCTCGTGGGTGACCGGGTCGGTGTAGACCTTGCCCTTGCGGAAAATACCGTAGGAGGCATGGGCCGGGTCGAAGCTGCCGCGCGCATAGATGCGGTCGCCCATGCCGCTGACCACTCGCTCGCCCTGGCCAGCGACGATGTAGGGCGCGCTGTCGAACGCCTCGCTGCTGTCGAGAATGCGGTTGCTGAGCAGGAAGGCGTTGATCGACTGCAGCGGGATGCTCGGGATGGCCTCGGCCACCGGCGTGCTGCGGATGTGCGGCGACAGCTTGATGGTGCCGCGCGACGCACCGCGCTCCAGCATCAGCTGCGGCTGGCCGTTGACGTAGCTCAGCACCAGCGAATCACCGGGGTAGATCAGGTCAGGGTTGGCGATTTGCGGGTTGGCGTGCCAGATCTGCGGCCACTGCCACGGCTGGCGCAGGAATTTGGCGGAAATGTCCCAAAGTGTGTCGCCCTGAACCACAGTGTAGCGCTGTGGATAACCGTCCTTGAGCTGCACATCGGCGTTGGCCAGGCCGGCGCACGCCATGAGCAGCAGGGCGAGTAGTGATTTCCTCATGCCGTGAATCCCTTTATTATGTACGTTCACGTGAAACGCAGCCCACGCGGCCCTTCTCTCCCTGGGAGAACGTTTGACAGGCAGACCGCCCCCAAGCACCTTGCGCGGCTGCTACCTTTGACTTTACCTCACAGTGCAGCAAATACGCATATGGCTATTTTAAACATCCTCGAATTTCCAGACTCGCGTCTGCGTACCATCGCCAAGCCCGTGGCCGTGGTGGATGACGAAGTTCGCCAGTTGGTCGATGACATGTTTGAAACCATGTACGAAGCGCCTGGCATCGGGCTGGCGGCCACCCAGGTCAACGTGCACAAGCGCGTGGTGGTCATGGACCTGAGCGAAGATCGCAGCGCCCCCATGGTGTTCATCAACCCCGAGTTCGAGTCCCTGACGGACGAAATGGGCCAATACCAGGAAGGCTGCCTGTCGGTGCCCGGCTTCTACGAAAACGTAGACCGCCCGCAGCGCGTCAAGATCAAGGCCCTGGACCGTGACGGCAAGGCCTACGAGCTGATCGCCGAAGGCCTGCTGGCCGTGTGCATCCAGCACGAGTGCGACCACCTCAACGGCAAGCTCTTCGTCGATTACCTGTCTACGCTCAAGCGTGACCGGATCAAGAAGAAGCTGGAAAAAGCCCACCGCCAGCAAGCTTGACCCCTCACATTCCAAAGGCTTGCCACGGCAAGCCTTTTTCTTTTCCAGCGAGTAATCCATGAGCATGCGCATCGTTTTCGCGGGCACGCCCGAATTTGCCGCCGAACACCTCAAGGCCCTGCTGGCCAGCCCTTATGAAGTGGTCGCCGTGTACACCCAACCGGACCGCCCGGCCGGCCGCGGCCAGAAACTGATGCCTAGCCCGGTGAAACAGCTGGCGCTGGAGCACGGCATCCCCGTGCTGCAACCGCCCACCCTGCGCAACGAAGACGCCCAGGCCGAACTGGCCGCGCTCAAGCCCGACCTGATGGTAGTGGTGGCCTACGGCCTGATCCTGCCCCAGGTAGTGCTGGATATCCCACGCCTGGGCTGCATCAACAGCCACGCCTCGCTGCTGCCGCGCTGGCGCGGTGCCGCGCCGATCCAGCGTGCGGTGCAGGCCGGCGACGCCGCAAGCGGCGTGACCGTGATGCGCATGGAAGCGGGCCTGGACACCGGGCCGATGCTGCTCAAGGTCAGCACCCCGATCAGCGCCGAGGATACCGGCGGCAGCCTGCACGACCGCCTGGCGCAGATGGGCCCGCCGGCCGTGATCGAAGCCATCGCCGGCCTGGCCGCCGGCACGCTGCAAGGCGAGGTGCAGGACGACGCCCTGGCCACCTACGCCCACAAGCTGAACAAGGACGAGGCCCGCATCGACTGGAGCCAACCGGCCGAAGTGCTGGAGCGCCTGGTACGCGCCTTCTTCCCGTGGCCCATCTGTCACAGCACCCTGAACGGCGAAGCCGTGAAAGTGCTGGCCGCCACTACCTGCGAAGGGCAGGGCGCGCCCGGCACCATCCTGGGCGCCAGCAAGGACGGCCTGGTGGTGGCCTGCGGCGACCAGGCCCTGTGCCTGACCCGCCTGCAGTTCCCCGGCGGCAAGCCGCTGAACTTCAGTGACCTGTTCAACAGCCGCCGCGAGAAATTCGCCGTTGGCGCGGTGCTGGGCCAATGAACCCGCGTCTCGCCGCCGCCCGCGCCCTTGCCGCTGTCCTCAGCGGCAAGGCCTCGCTGAACAGCTCGCTGCCGCTGCAACTGGACAAGGTGGAAGCCCGCGACCGCGGCTTCACCCAGGACCTGGCCTTCGGCACCGCACGCTGGCAGCCGCGCTTGTCTGCTTTGGCGGAGAAGCTGCTGCAAAAGCCGTTCAAGGCCGCCGACGCCGACGTCGAGGCGCTGATGCTGGTGGGCCTGTACCAGCTGTTCTACAGCCGCGTGCCGGCCCACGCCGCCATCGGCGAAACCGTGGGCTGCGCCGACAAGCTCAAGAAGCCGTGGGCCAAGGCCCTGCTCAACGCCGTGCTGCGCCGCGCCCAGCGCGAGGGCAACGACCTGCTGGCAGAAATGGAACGCGACCCGGTAGTGCGCACCGCGCACCCACGCTGGCTGCAGAAATCGCTGAAGGCCTTCTGGCCCGAGCAATGGGAAGCCATCTGCGCCGCCAACAACGCTCACCCGCCGATGATTTTGCGGGTGAACCGCCGCCACCACAGCCGCGACGCCTACTTGAAGCTGCTCGAGCAGGCCGAAGTCAGCGCCAGCGCCTGCCAGTTCAGCCGCGACGGCATCGTGCTGGAGCAGGCCTGCGACGTGCGCGACCTGCCCGGCTTTGCCGACGGCTGGATCAGCGTGCAGGACGAGGCCGCGCAGTTGGCCGCCGACCTGCTCGACCTGGCCCCCGGCCAGCGCGTGCTCGACGCCTGCTGCGCACCCGGTGGCAAGACTTGCCACCTGCTGGAAGCCGAACCTGCGCTGAAAGGCGTGGTGGCCATCGACCTGGAAGCCAAGCGCCTGGTGCGCGTGCGCGAAAACCTCGACCGCCTGGGCCTCGACGCCCAGCTGATCGCCTGCGATGCCCGCGATACGGCCCAGTGGTGGGACAAGCAGAGCTTCAACCGCATCCTGCTCGACGCCCCGTGCTCGGCCACCGGCGTGATCCGCCGCCACCCGGACATCAAGCTCACCCGCCAGCCCGATGACATCCAGGCCCTGGCCACGCTGCAAGGCGAGCTGCTGGACGCCCTGTGGCCAACCCTGGAAGTGGGCGGCGTGCTGCTATACGCCACTTGCTCGACGCTGCCCACGGAAAACACCGAGGTCATCGAGGCCTTCCTGGCCCGTACCCCTGGCGCCCGCGAGCTGGACCTGGCGACCACGGCCGGTATCAAGCAGCCCCACGGCCGCCAGCTGCTGGCCCAGGAAGGCGGCCACGACGGTTTCTACTATGCCAAGCTGATCAAGATCGCCGCCCAGCGCGCGAGCTGACAGGAGTAGCGGATGAAAATCATCATCCTGGGTGCCGGCCAGGTCGGCGGCACCCTGGCCGAGCACCTGGCGGGCGAGGCCAACGACATCACCGTGGTGGACACCGACGGCGAGCGCCTGCGCAGCCTGGGCGACCGCCTGGACATCCGCACGGTGCAGGGCCACGCCTCGTTCCCCACGGTACTGCTGAAAGCCGGCGCCGAAGACGCCGACATGCTGGTGGCGGTAACCAACAGCGACGAGACCAACATGGTCGCCTGCCAGGTGGCCCACACGCTGTACCACACCCCCACCAAGATCGCCCGGGTGCGCGCGGCGGCCTACCTGACCCGCGACGCGCTGTTCGCCAACGAAGCCATCCCGGTGGACGTGCTGATCAGCCCGGAACAGGTGGTCACCCACTACATCAAGCGCCTGATCGAGATTCCCGGCGCCCTGCAGGTCATCGACTTCGCCGACGGCAAGGCGCAACTGGTGGCGGTGAAAGCCTTCCACGGCGGCCCGCTGGTGGGCCAGCAACTGCGGCAGATTCGCCAGCACATGCCCAACGTCGAGACCCGCGTGGCGGCGATCTTCCGCCGTGACCGGGCGATCCTGCCGCGCGGCGACACCGTGGTAGAGGCCGATGACGAGGTGTTCTTCATTGCCGCCCGCGAGGACATTCGCGCGGTGATGGGCGAGCTGCGCGGCGTGGACGAGAGCAACAAGCGCGTGGTGATCGCCGGCGGCGGGCAGATCGGCGAGCGGCTGGCCGAGGCCATCGAAAGCCGCTACCAGGTAAAGATCATCGAAATGAACCCGGCGCGCTGCCGGCACCTGTCCGACACCCTCAACAGCACGGTCATCCTGCAGGGCAGTGCCTCGGACCGCGACCTGATGGTGGAGGAGAACATCGCCCAGGCCGACATTTTCCTGGCCCTGACCAACGATGACGAGGCCAATATCATGTCGTCGCTGCTGGCCAAGCGCCTGGGCGCGCGCAAGGTGATGACCCTGATCAACAACCCCGCCTACGTGGACCTGGTGCAGGGCGGCGAAATCGACATCGCCATCAGCCCGCAACTGGCCACCATCGGCACGCTGCTGGCCCACGTGCGCCGCGGCGACATTGTCAGCGTGCACTCCCTGCGCCGCGGCGCCGCCGAGGCCATCGAAGCGGTGGCCCATGGCGACGCCAAGTCGAGCAAGGTAGTGGGCCGGGCCATCGAGAACATCGCGCTGCCGTCAGGCACCACCATCGGCGCCATCATCCGCGACGAGCAGGTGATCATCGCCCGCGGCACCACGGTGATCGAGGCGGGTGACCATGTGATCCTGTTCGTTGTGGATAAAAAGTACATTCGTGACGTGGAGAAGCTGTTCCACGTGGGCTTGAGTTTCTTCTAGAAGGATTGTCGCGTGCTCGAATCACTGGAGAAGATGCTGGCCAAGGGTGTGGATAACTCGCTGCTGCGCTTTGGCCTGGGCAAGGGTTACCTGGACCTGGGCGAACATGCCAAGGCGGCGGAGCACCTGGCCCGTTGCGTTGAGCAAGACCCCAAGTATTCGGCGGCGTGGAAGCTGCTGGGCAAGGCGCTGCAGGGGCAGGGCGACGTGGCCGCCGCGCGGGCGGCGTGGCAGCGGGGGATTACGGCGGCGCAGGCCCATGGCGACAAGCAGGCCGAGAAGGAAATGACGGTGTTTCTGAAAAAGCTCGATCGCATGGCGCCTTAGCAACAACCTGCCTGCTCCAGCTGAAGCCACGGTCTCTGTAGCCGCTGCCGCCAGGCTGCGCTGGCCCCCGAGTACGCTGAAGATCTTCAGTGTGGTTCAGAGCCAGCGCAGCCTTCGGCAGCGGCTACAGGGAATCCGCGTCGCCACTGATCGTCAGTACCAGCGCGCCTCGCCGGCAGGGCGCTTCTTGAAGCGCTTCATGCTCCACATGTACTGGCTCGGATACGCCCGCACATAACGCGCAATCACTTCGCTCATGGCCGCCACCGAGGTCTCGGTGTCAGTGCTGTACATGGCCTCCGGCGCTGCTTCCAGGATCACCTTGAAGCCCGAACCATCAGGCAGGCGCAGCGCGTGCAGGAACACGCCCACGGCCTTGCCGCCGGCGAGCATGTTGGGCACGAACTTGCTGGTCAGCGCCTGGGTGCCCAGGAACGGCACGAACACACCCGCCGATTCCGCCGGCTCCGGGTCGGCCGGAATACCCACCTGGCCGCCCTTGCGCACTTCCTTGATGACGCTGAGGATGCCTTCCTTGGTGGACGCCGCCACTCGGTTGCCCAACTGCACGCGCTGCTTCTGCAGCAGTTCGTCCACTGCCTTGAGCTTGGGCGGGCGGTAGAAGATGATCGGCTTGCACTGCATGCAGTAGAAGTGGTTCAGCACTTCCCAGTTGCCCAGGTGGCTGGTGATGCCGACCACGCCCTTGCCCGAGGCCAGGGCCTGCTCGAGGATTTCCAGCCCCTGCACTTCACGCACCAGCTTCAGCGACTTCTCGGCCGGCCAGATCCAGGCGCAGGCGCTCTCGGTCAGGCTCTTGCCGATGTCCATCATGCTCTGGCCCACCAGGCGCTCGCGCGCGACGGGGTCCAGCTCGGGGAAACACTTGGCCAGGTTGATGCGCACGATTTCCCGCGACCGGTTCGGCAGCTTCCAGGTCAGCCAGCCAATGGCCGAGCCCACGGCCTCGACCGCGCGCCACGGCAGCATCGCAAACAACCGCAGGGCCCCGACCATCAGGGCGCCTTTGAACTTATCCACAGCCCACTCCTTTCTTCAGCAAGGCGCCATTGTAACCGTCAGCGGCACAAAGCGGCGTAGCGATCACAATCCTGGGTGTGGTCCATGACCATGCCCGAGGCCTGCATGAAGGCGTAGCAGATGGTCGGCCCGACGAAGGTGAACCCGGCTTTCTTCAGCGCCTTGCTCATGGCTTCGGCTTCCGGCGTCTGCGTGGGAATGTGGCTGCGATCGGGGAAATGGTTGATACGCGGCTTGCCGCCGACGAACGACCACAGCAGCGCCACGGGGTCTTCAAGCTTCAGCCAGGCCTGGGCGTTCTGCCGCGCGGCCTTGATTTTCAGGCGGTTGCGGATGATGCCGGGGTCGAGCATGCGCTCTTCCACCTCGGCGTCGGTCATGCGCGCCAGCCGCTGCGGGTCGAAGCCGAACATCACCTGGCGGTAGTGCTCGCGCTTTTTCAGCACGGTGATCCACGACAGGCCGGCCTGGCAGCCTTCCAGCAGCAGCAATTCGAACAGACGACCGGGGTCACGCAGCTCAACCCCCCATTCTTCGTCGTGATAAGCCTGGTAGATCGGCTCATCCGAGCACCAAAAGCAGCGTGGCATAAGGCTCCATGGGTAGAGGTCAGGGCGAATCGGGGTATACTCCCGCTCTTTATATTCGCAGCCCTAGAAACAGGTGAATTTCGTGAGCCAGCCTACGCCAGCCGTGCGTACCTTCCAAGACTTGATCCTCGCGCTCCAGCAATACTGGGCCGAGCAAGGTTGTGTGGTGCTTCAGCCCTACGATATGGAAGTAGGCGCCGGCACTTTCCATACCGCCACGTTCCTGCGCGCCGTCGGCCCGGAAACCTGGAACGCTGCCTACGTGCAGCCAAGCCGTCGTCCTGGTGACGGCCGCTACGGTGAAAACCCCAACCGCCTGCAGCACTACTACCAGTTCCAGGTGGTCCTGAAGCCAAACCCGGAGAACTTCCAGGAGCTGTACCTGGGCTCGCTGAAGCACATCGGCCTGGACCCGCTGGTCCACGATATCCGCTTCGTCGAAGACAACTGGGAATCGCCGACCCTGGGCGCCTGGGGCCTGGGCTGGGAAATCTGGCTGAACGGCATGGAAGTCACCCAGTTCACCTACTTCCAGCAGGTAGGCGGCATCGAGTGCTACCCGGTCACCGGCGAAATCACCTACGGCCTGGAACGCCTGGCCATGTACCTGCAGGGCGTGGACTCGGTCTATGACCTGGTGTGGACCGACGGCCCGTTCGGCAAGGTCACCTATGGCGACGTGTTCCACCAGAACGAAGTGGAGCAGTCGACCTACAACTTCGAGCACGCCAACGTCGAGAAGCTGTTCGAACTGTTCGACTTCTACGAAAGCGAGGCCAACCGCCTGATCGAGCTGGAGCTGCCGCTGCCGACCTACGAAATGGTCCTGAAAGCGTCGCACACCTTCAACCTGCTCGATGCCCGCCGCGCGATCTCGGTCACCGCCCGCCAGCAGTACATCCTGCGCGTGCGCACCCTGGCCCGCGCCGTGGCGCAAAGCTACCTGCAAGCCCGCGCCAAGCTGGGCTTCCCCATGGCGTCCCCTGATCTGCGTGATGAAGTGTTGGCTAAGCTGGAGGCTGCACAATGAGTGCTCAAGATTTCCTGGTTGAACTGGGCACCGAAGAGCTGCCGCCAAAAGCCCTGAACACCCTGGGCGATGCGTTCCTGGGCGGTATCGAGAAAGGCCTGCAGGCCGCCGGCCTGAACTTCACCGCCAAGAAGGTCTACGCCGCGCCGCGTCGCCTGGCCGTGCTGATCAGCGGCCTGGACACCCAGCAGCCTGACCGCAGCATCAACCTCGACGGCCCGCCACGCCAGGCCGCCTTCGACGCCGAAGGCAACCCTACCCAGGCGGCCCTGGGCTTCGCCAAGAAGTGCGGTGTAGACCTGGCCGAAATCGACCAGAGCGGCCCGAAGCTGCGTTTCAGCCAGCGCATCGTCGGCAAGCCGACTGCCTCGCTGCTGCCGACCATCGTCGAAGACTCGCTCAACGACCTGCCGATTCCCAAGCGCATGCGCTGGGGTGCCCGCAAGGTCGAGTTCGTGCGCCCGACCCAGTGGCTGGTGATGCTGCTGGGCGACCAGGTGGTGGATTGCACCATCCTGGCCCAGAAAGCCGGCCGTGAATCGCGTGGCCACCGCTTCCACCACCCGGAAAACGTGCGCATCAGCGCCCCGGCCAACTACGCCGAAGACCTGCGCAAGGCCTACGTGCTGGCCGACGCCGGCGAGCGTCGTGAACTGATCAGCAAGCGCACCGCCGAGCTGGCCATGCAGCAGGAAGGCACCGCCATCGTGCCGCCGGCCCTGCTGGACGAAGTGACCGCCCTGGTCGAATGGCCAGTGCCGCTGGTGTGCTCGTTCGAGGAGCGTTTCCTGGAAGTGCCCCAGGAAGCCCTGATCACCACCATGCAGGACAACCAGAAGTACTTCTGCCTGCTGGACGTGGACGGCAAGCTGCTGCCGCGCTTCATCACCGTGGCCAACGTCGAGAGCAAGGACCCGAGCCAGATCGTGCTGGGCAACGAGAAAGTCGTGCGCCCCCGCCTGACCGACGCCGAGTTCTTCTTCAAGCAGGACAAGAAGCAGCCGCTGGAAAGCTTCAACGAGCGCCTGCAGAACGTGGTGTTCCAGGCCCAGTTGGGCAGCGTCTACGACAAGGCTGTGCGCGTTTCCAAGCTCGCCGCCTTCATCGCCCCGCTGATCGGCGGCGACGCCCAGCGCGCCGCCCGTGCCGGCCTGCTGTCCAAGTGCGACCTGGCCACCGAGATGGTCGGCGAGTTCCCCGAAATGCAAGGCGTGGCCGGTTACTACTACGCCCTGAACGACGGTGAGCCCGACGACGTCGCCCTGGCCCTGAACGAGCAGTACATGCCGCGTGGCGCTGGCGCCGAGCTGCCAAGCACCCTCACCGGTGCCGCCGTGGCCATCGCCGACAAGCTGGACACCCTGGTCGGCATCTTCGGCATCGGCATGCTGCCTACCGGCAGCAAGGACCCGTACGCGCTGCGCCGTGCCGCCCTGGGCGTGCTGCGTATCCTGATCGAGAAGCAGCTGGACCTGGACCTGGACAAGGCCGTGGCCTTCGCCGTGTCTGCGTTCGGTGCCAACGTCAAGGCCGCCGGCCTGGCTGGCCAGGTGCTGGAATTCATCTTCGACCGCCTGCGTGCGCGTTACGAAGACGAAGGCACCGACGTCGCCACCTACCTGTCGGTACGTGCCCTGAACCCGGGTTCGGCACTGGACTTCGACCAGCGCGTGCAGGCCGTGCAGGCCTTCCGCAAGCTGCCGGAAGCCGCTGCCCTGGCCGCGGTGAACAAGCGCGTGTCGAACCTGCTGGGCAAGGCCGAAGGCTCGATCGCCACTACCGTGGAGCCCAAGTACTTCGACAACGCCCACGAGTTCTCGCTGTACTCGGCCATCCAGCAGGCCGACCAGGCCGTGCAACCGATGGCAGCTGCCCGCCAGTACAACGAAGCGCTCACCCGCCTGGCCGCCCTGCGCGAACCGGTGGATGCGTTCTTCGAAGCCGTGATGGTCAACGCCGAAGACGCCAAGGTACGCGCCAACCGCTACGCCTTGCTGTCGCGCCTGCGTGGGCTGTTCCTGGGCGTTGCCGACATTTCGCTGCTGGGGTAAGCCTTGAAGCTGGTGATACTGGACCGCGACGGAGTCATCAATGAAGACTCCGACGCCTACATCAAGTCGGTGCAGGAATGGATGCCCATCCCCGGGTCCATCGACGCCATCGCGCAGTTGAGCAAGGCCGGCTGGACGGTTGCCGTGGCAACCAACCAGTCGGGCATTGCCCGCGGTTACTACGACCTGGCCACCCTCGACGCCATGCATGCGCGCCTGCGCACGCTGGTGGCGGAGCAGGGTGGCGAAGTCGGGCTGATCGTCTATTGTCCCCATGGTCCGGACGAGGGTTGCGCCTGCCGCAAACCGCGCCCGGGCATGCTGCAGGCCATCGCCGCGCACTACCAGGCCGACCTGGCCGGTGTGTGGTTCGTGGGTGACAGCAAGGGTGACCTGGAGGCTGCGTTGGCCGTCGACTCTCAGCCTGTTCTGGTGAAAACCGGAAAAGGCTGCAAGACCCTGGACAAGGGCTTGCCCGAGGGGACGCTGATTTTCGATGATCTGGCTGCTGTAGCCAGAGCACTTATCCACACCTAGGGCGCCGTTGAATCCCTGAACACTGCCGCACCACCGGATGGCGCGGCAGGCTTGGGTCGATTCGAAGGCGCGCTTCTAACAGGCGGGTTCGCCCGCAACGGTACAAGCCGCTATGTCGATACTGCAGGCGATCCGCATTTTCGTCTTCTACTTGCTGTTGGGCACCAGCTCGCTGCTGTGGTGCACCCTGAGCTTCTTCGTTGCTCCCTTTCTCAAGTTTCCGGCCCGCTACCGTTTCATCAACGTGTACTGGTGCCGCTGCGCGCTGTTCCTGACCCGCACCATCCTCAACATCCAGGTGAAGGTCACCGGTGCCGAGCACGTGCCGGCGCAACGCTGCGTGATCGTCTCCAACCACCAGAGCACATGGGAAACCTTTTTCCTCTCTGCCTATTTCCAGCCCTTGAGCCAGGTGCTCAAGCGCGAACTGCTGTACGTGCCGTTCTTCGGCTGGGCGATGGCCATGCTGCGGCCTATCGCCATTGACCGCGACAACCCCAAGGCGGCCCTCAAGGTCGTTGCCAGCAAGGGCGACGAGCTGCTGAAGGACAACGTCTGGGTGCTGATTTTCCCCGAGGGCACCCGCGTGCCATTCGGCCAGATCGGCAAGTTCTCGCGCAGCGGCTCGGCCCTGGCGGTGAACGCCGAGCTGCCGGTATTGCCCATTGCCCACAACGCCGGCAAGTTCTGGCCCAAGGAAGGCTGGGGCAAGCGCGCCGGGACCATCGAGGTGGTGATTGGCGAGCCGATGTACGCCAACGGCACCGGGCCGCGGGCCATTGCCGAGCTGAACGACCGCGTGGCGGCGTGGAACGAAGCCACCCAGCGGACGCTGGGTTCGCTGCCGGAAAACCCGGAAGTCAAAGACACGCCGGCCGTCGGCTGATCTGTGGATAACTTGTGTACAGTATTTTGATATTTTCCCAAAAGCGTTCGTAAGTGATTAATTTAAAAGCTTATTTCGACACGCGATGGCGCAATGCAAAACGTGCATAAGTTTTTCGAGGCATAAAAAAACCGGCGTTGATCGCCGGTTTTTTCATGCCTGTGGTTTACACCTTGTCCAGGTCCACGCCGCGGGTTTCCTTGAGGCAGAAAATCCCCACTATCAGGCTCACGCCCGTCACCAGCACTGGGTACCAGAGCCCGTAGAAGATATCCCCGGTGTACACCACCAGCGCGAACGACACCGTGGGCAGGAACCCGCCGAACCAGCCGTTGCCGATGTGGTAGGGCAGCGACAGCGAGGTATAGCGGATGCGCGTGGGGAACAGTTCGACCATCACCGCCGCCAGTGGCCCGTAGGTCATGGTGGCGATCAGGATCATGGCCACGATCAGCAGCACCACCATGGGCTGGTTCACCAGGCTGGGGTCGGCTTTCGCCGGGTAGCCAGCGGCCGTCACGGCGGCGCGCATGGCGGCTTCGTCGTAGCCGTCGATGCGCTTGTCACCGATGGTCACCACCACCGGGCTCGCCGCATCGGCCGGCGCGGACGAGTAGGGTAGGCCCTGCTTCACCAGGAACGTCTTGACCTTGTCGCAGGGGCTGTCGAAGCGTGCCTTGCCCACCGGGTCGAACTGGAAGGTGCAGCCCTTGGGGTCGGCCATCACGGTGATCGGCGCCTGGCGGCTGGCCTGGTCGATCTGCGGGTTGGCGTAGTGGCTCAGGGCCTTGAACAGCGGGAAGTACAGCACGGTGGCCAGCAGCAGGCCGGTCATCAGGATCGGCTTGCGGCCGATGCGGTCGGACAGCCAGCCGCAGATCACGAAGAACGGTGCGCCAATGATCACGCTGATGATCAGCAGGCTGTTGGCCTGGTTGGGGTCCATCTTCAGCATCTGGGTCATGAAGAACAGCACGTAGAACTGCGCGCAGTAGAAGGTCACCGCCTGCCCGGCGTTGATGCTGAACAGGGCCGTGAAGACGATCTTGAGGTTCTGCCAGGAGCCGAACGACTCCTTGATGGGCGATTTGCTGGCCTTGCCTTCGGCCTTCATGCGGGCGAAGGTCGGCGATTCGTGCAGGCTCATGCGTATCCAGGTGGAGACGCCCAGCAGGATGATCGACAGCAGGAAGGGCAGGCGCCAGCCCCAGGTCTCGAAGGCGTCGCCGGTCAGGTAGCGGCAACCCAGCACCACCAGCAGCGACAGCAACAGCCCCAGGGTGGCCGTGGACTGAATCCAGCCGGTGTGCAGGCCACGTTTGTCTTTTGGTGCGTGTTCAGCCACGTAGGTGGCGGCGCCACCGTATTCACCCCCCAGCGCCAGCCCCTGGAGCATGCGCAGGCACACCAGGATGATGGGCGCGGCGATGCCGATGCTGGCGTAGGTGGGCAACAGCCCGACGGCGAAGGTGGACAGGCCCATCAGCACGATGGTCATGAGGAAGGTGTACTTGCGGCCGATCATGTCCCCAAGCCGGCCGAACACCAGCGCCCCGAACGGGCGCACCAGGAAACCTGCGGCGAAGGCCATCAAGGCGAAGATGAAGGCGGTGGTCTCATTGACCCCGGCGAAGAACTGCTTGCTGATGACCGCCGCCAGGGCGCCGTACAGAAAAAAGTCGTACCACTCGAACACCGTCCCCAGGGACGACGCAAAGATGATCTTGCGATCTTCGCTGGCTGTAGTCGGCACGACCCCCGCGCCCTGACCCTGTATGTAGTCCGCCATAGTCTTGGTCCTTCCCGCCCTGAGGGCACAGTGATTATTGTTGTTGTCCACTGTCGATGGCCGCGGACTGCGGCGGCCATCGCCGTTCCCGGCCTGTCAGGCGACAGGCTGGGCAATTTGCCTGGTTCTATCCTCCGCACGCGGGGTGCCTTGCAGAATCATCTGCGCGGCCTTTTCCGCGATCATCAAGGTAGGAGTGCAGGTGTTGCCTGACACTATCTCGGGCATGATCGAGGCATCCACCACGCGCAGGCCTTCGATACCGTGCACGCGCAGGGTGGCATCCACTACGTCCTGGGGGCCGTTGCCCATGCGGCAGGTGCCCACCGGATGAAATATAGTCGTGCCGATGGCACTTGCCGCCTGTTGCAGCTGTTCTTCGCTTTCCAGCTGCGGCCCCGGTAGGTATTCGGTGGGGCTGAAGATGCGCAGGGCAGGGGCGTCGACGATGCGCCGGGTAAGCCGGATGGCCTGGGCGGCGACGCGCAGGTCTTCCGGGTGGCTGAGGTAGTTGGGGTCGATGATGGGCGCATCGTCCGGGCTGGCCGAGCTGATATCCACGCGCCCGCGGCTCTTGGGCCGCAGGTTGCACACCGAGGCGGTAAACGCCGGGAAGCTGTGCAAGGGCTCGCCGAAGCGGTCCAGGGACAGCGGCTGCACATGGTATTCGAGGTTGGCGCTGGGCTGCTGCGGGTCAGACTTGATGAACGCGCCCAGCTGGCTGGGCGCCATGGCCAGCGGCCCGCTGCGGTCGTACAGGTAGCGCACGCCCATGCCGAACTTGCCCCACAGGCTGTTGGCCACCTGGTTGAGAGTACGGGTGTTGCTGACCTTGTAGATCAGCCGCAGCTGCAGATGGTCCTGCAGGTTGCCGCCCACGCCGGGCAGCTCGTGCTGCACCGTTATCCCCAGGCGCTCGAGCAGCGGGCGCGGGCCGATGCCGGAACGCTGGAGAATGCCCGGCGAGCCAATCGCCCCAGCGCACAGCAGTATCTCCTTGCGAGCTGTGTATAACTGCGCCAAGCCTGCATGGCGGGCATGCACCGCGGTGGCCCGGCCGTTATCCACAGCCAGGCGGTCCACCTGTACGCCGGTGAGCACCGTCAGGTTGGCGCGCTTGAGCACGGGCCGCAGGAAGGCCTTGGCAGAGTTCCAGCGAATGCCCGAGCGCTGGTTGACCTGAAAATATCCACAGCCCTGGTTGTCCCCGGTGTTGAAGTCATCCACGCTCTCCACGCCGCACTGGGCGGCCGCGCTGCGGAAGGCGTCGAGAATCGGCCAGCGGTAGCGCTGCAGCTCGACGCGCCATTCGCCCTTGCCGCCATGGGCGGCGGAATCGCCGGCATAGTGCTGTTCGCTCTGGCGGAACAGCGGCAGCACGTCCTGCCAGCCCCAGCCGGCGTTGCCCTGGGCCGCCCAGCCGTCGTAGTCGCTGGCCTGGCCACGCATGTAGATCATGCCGTTGATGGACGAGCAGCCGCCCAGCACCTTGCCCCGTGGATAACTCAGGGCGCGGCCATCGAGACCGGGCTGCGGCTGGGTCTTGAAGCACCAGTCGGTGCGCGGGTTGCCGATGCAGAACAGGTAGCCGACGGGGATGTGAATCCAGGGGTAGTTGTCGCGGCCGCCGGCTTCCAGCAGCAGGACGGACACAGCGGGGTCGGCAGAAAGCCGATTGGCCAGCAGGCAACCTGCGGGGCCGGCGCCGACTATCACGTAGTCGTAGGCGCTTGGGGCTGATGGCATGGGGAACCTCGCACCGATTTTTATTCTTGTCTTCCCCCATGGTATTGATTAGCTTCGAGATGAAAACGCGAAATTTCACCCACCGGCTGTGCGTTTTTGAGCAACGGATGAATACCCATGTTCGATTGGAACGACCTGCGGTTTTTTCTCGAATTGCACCGCAGCGGCCGCCTGCTGACCGCCGCCAAGCGCTTGAACACCACCCACAGCACGGTGGCACGGCACATCGAAGCCATCGAGCAGAGCCTGGGCAACGCGCTGTTCGTGCAGCACGCCCAAGGCTATGAGCTGACGCCCGCCGGCCAGGCGCTGCTCAAGCATGCCGAGGCCATGGAAAATGTCGCGCTGCTGGCCCAGGAGGAGATGACCCAGCCGATGATGCCGCTGGGCAAGATCCGCCTGGGGGTGACCGAAGGCATCGGCATCATGTTCCTTACCCCGCGCCTGGGCGGCCTGTTCGAACGCTACCCGGGGCTGGAAGTGGAACTGGTGGCGGTGCCGCGCTTCGTCAGCATCCTCAACCGCGAGGCGGAGATCAGCATTCACCTGGACCGGCCCTCGGCCGACCTGTTGATAACCCGCAAGCTCACCGATTACCGCCTGGCGCTGTACGCCAGCCCCGCCTACCTGCAGCGGGCCCCCGTGCTGGTGAACCGCGAAGACCTCGCCGGCCATGACTGGATCGGCTATGTGGACGACCTGCTGTTCAGCCAGGAACTGCTGTTCCTCAACAGCTTCTGCCGCGCCCCCAACGTGGTGTTCCGCAGCACCAGCGTGATTGCCCAGCAACAGGCGGCGAGGGCGGGCCTGGGCGTGGCGGTGCTGCCCATGTACATGGCCGAGGAGGACCAGGCGCTGGTGCGGGTGGTGCCGGCGGAGACCATCCAGCGCAGCTACTGGATGAGCACCCGCCGCGAGCTGCACAAGTCAGTGCGGCTGCGGGTGGTGTGGGACTACCTGCTGCAGTTGTGCGCGGCCGAGCAGGCACAGCTGCTCAACCGCGGGTGAAGGCTTACTGGAACACCCGGTAGACGCCCAGCGAGAACGACAGCAGGCCCAACCCCAACAGGACGATGCCTGGGGCGCAATCGAGCAGGCGGCGCACCCGGCGGTAGCGGTCCAGGCGCCGTGACAGCAGGCTGTAGGCAATCAGGATGGAGACGTCGATGGCTGCCCAGATCAGGATCAGCGCTGCCGCCTGCACGGTGAAGGGCTCGTGGGGCGAAATGAAGCCCGGCAGGAAGGCCAGGAAGAACAGGATGTCCTTGGGGTTGGACAGGCCCACGCCCATGGTCTTCCAGAAGCCGTAGGCCTTGCCGGAGCATTGCACCGACTCCGACGAGCTGCTGACCAGCGCATTGCCACCCAACCACGCCAGGTACACGCCGCCCAGGATCTGCCCCCAGTTCAGCACCGCGGCGTTGATGTGCAGGGTGGTGTAGATCGCCACCAGCGCGCACACCAGCAGCACTTGCGCCGACACCACGCCGCCGGCGATGGTCCACGCCGGCCAGGCGCGTCGCGCATCGGCGATGACCATGGCGACAATGGGGCCGGGCGAGGCAATCAACAGCAGCACGGCTAGGGCAAAGGAGAGGTAGGTGGTGCTCATAGTCAGATTACCAGGTCGAAGACACGCTGGTTGGTGCCCAGCATCTCGGTGTAGTGGTGTTGCCCGGTGATAGCGAAGGTGCGCTGAATCCAGCGGTCGCTGCCGTCGAGCAGGGCGGTGAAGGGGCTGCGCGCGTGGGCGGTCTTGCGGTTGTCGATGATCAGCAGGTCGCCGGTGGCCAGCTTGACCGGCTGCTTCACTTCCCAGGCAATGTTGTGCAGGTGCTGCAACTGGGCCTGGGCCTGCTCGCTGCGCGCCACCATGAACTGCGGGTCGAAGCGGAAGTAGGGGGCGTTGGGGTCACCGTAGAAAATCGTCTGGTGCTTGCCGATGTCGATGCGGCAGTTCTTCTCGGTGGCGCTGTAGTCGGACAGGAAGTTGTAGGGCTCGTCCAGGAAGAAGGCGGTCTCTTCATGGGTGAGGTGCGCCAGCATGTTGTCGATGGACGTGACATAGGTAATCGCCTCGCCCAGCGGGTCCTGGCGCAGGCACAACAGCAGCAGGTAATCGGGCTGCACGGGGTGGAAGGCGTTCTCGGTGTGCAGGTCGAGCTCGGTGTCGTAGCTGTCGGAGCTGGCAGCCTTGGAATGCGCCTGGTGGGGAAAGAAGTTGTTGATGATGGCGCCCTTGGATTCCTGCGGGTAACCAATCGCCTGGCCCAGCAGTGATGTGGCTTGCAGCAGGCACTGTTCGCTGGCATCGTCGGGCTTGGCCAACGCATCGCGGCTGGTTGGGGTGGCCGGAATCTGGCCGATGGGCAGGTCTTGCAGGTGCAGGTAACCGGCCTGGTTGCCGAAAACCCTGAAGTTGAGGATTTGCGCGATCTGTTCCTGACTCAATCCCCCACTGGTTATGCTCGCGGCCAGCAGCTCATCAATGTTGGTATTTGGCATGACTTCGTTCTCTTGATCCATTGGCAGTCCAGGTCACCTCCTTTCTCCTGAAGTGGGTGGGGCATCCCTTGGAGCCGATCAGAGTAGGGGGGCGGCCATGGCCTTGAAAAACGGATAAAGTGTCCGGGTTGCATGAGCAAAAATCATGGTTAAGGAAAGTGTCATGACTTCGCGGCTACCCCCGCTGTATGCCCTGCGAGCCTTTGAAGTCGCGGCGCGCTATGGATCGTTCACCGTTGCGGCACAAAACCTGTGCATTACCCAGAGTGCGGTGAGCCGCCACGTGAAAACCCTCGAGGACCACCTGGGTTCCCCGCTGTTCGAACGCAAGGGGCCCAAGCTGGCGCTGACCGACACCGGCCGGCTGCTGGCCCACGAGCTGGAGCGCAGCTTCAACGCCATCGAGAACGCCTGCGCCACCGCCCGCCGCCCCAAGGGCACCTTGCGGGTGAAGGCCCCCTCCACCATCACCATGCGCTGGCTGATGAGCACGTTGGAAAGCTTCCAGGCCGACAACGTGGCCGACCGGGTGCAGCTCACCAGCGCCTGGATGGACCTGGACACCGTGGACTTCCGCAACGAGCCGTTCGACTGCGCCGTGCTGCTGAGCAACGGCGACTTCCCCAAGGACTGGAACTTCATCAAGCTGTTCGATGAGTGGCTGGTGCCGGTGTGTGCGCCCTCGGTGTACCGCAAGGGCCCCTGGAACATCGAGCACTTGGGCATGGCCGAACTCATCCACCCCTCGCGCGACTGCCGCGACTGGCGCCGCTGGCTGGAACGGCAGGGGCAGGGCGATGCCGTGGACTGGAACGAAGGCAAGCGCTTCGACACCCTGGAACTGGGCATGACCGCCGCCGCGGGCGGGCACGGGGTATCGATCGGCGACCTGGCGCTGGTGGGGCCACAGTTGAAGGATGGTTCGCTGGTGCTGCCTATACCCACTGCGGTGAAGACGGGGGACAGCTATTACCTGATCTGGTCGCAGCGTAATCCGGAGCATTACCTGCTGGAACGGGTGCGGGATTATTTGTTGGCGAACGTGCCGGCGATCAACACTTCGAACATCCTCATGCTCGACTGATCCCACTCTGTAGCCGCAGCCTGCGGCAGCGGCTACAGGCAATAAAAAACCCGGCACGATGGCCGGGTTTTTTATTGCACCAGAATCAGAAGTCCAGGTTCGAGACCGCCAAGGCGTTGTTCTCGATGAACTCGCGACGCGGCTCGACCGCATCGCCCATCAGGGTGTTGAAGATCTGATCGGCAGCGATCGCGTCTTCGATGGTCACCTTGAGCATGCGGCGCACGGTTGGGTCCATGGTGGTTTCCCACAGCTGGTCCGGGTTCATCTCACCCAGCCCTTTGTAGCGCTGGATGGTGTGGCGCTTGGTGCTCTCGGTCATCAGCCACTCGAGGGCTTCCTTGAACTCCACCACCGGCTTCTTGCGTTCGCCACGCTGCACGTAGGCACCTTCGTCCAGCAAGGTCGCCAGTTGCGCGCCCAGTGCGGTGACGGTGCGGTAGTCGTTGCTGCCGAAGAAGTCGCGGTTGAAGGTGATGTAGCTCGCCAGGCCGTGGGAGGTGATTTCCACTTCCGGCAGCCACACGTTGCGTTCGCGGTCTTCGCGCAGGCTGGCCTTGTAGACCAGGCCCGACTTCTCGCTGGTGCGCAGGCGCGCGTCGAACTTGGCCAGCCAGGCTTGCATGCCAGCGTGGTCCGACAGGTCTTCCAGCGACACCGCCGGCAGGTACACGAAGTGCTCGGTGAGCTCTTGCGGGTACAGGCGCGACAGGCGCTTGAGGGTCTTCATCACCATGCGGAAATCGTTGACCAGGCGCTCCAGCGCCGCGCCCGAGATACCCGGTGCCGAGTCGTTCAGGTGCAGGCTGGCGTCTTCAAGGGCCGACTGGGTCATGTACTCTTCCATGGCCTCGTCGTCCTTGATGTACTGCTCCTGCTTGCCCTTCTTGACCTTGTACAGCGGCGGCTGGGCGATGTAGATGTAGCCACGCTCGATCAGCTCGGGCAGCTGGCGGAAGAAGAACGTCAACAGCAGCGTACGGATGTGCGAACCGTCGACGTCAGCATCGGTCATGATGATGATGTTGTGATAACGCAGCTTGTCGATGTTGTACTCTTCGCGGCCGATGCCGCAGCCCAGCGCGGTGATCAGCGTGCCCACTTCCTGGGACGAGATCATCTTGTCGAAACGAGCTTTCTCGACGTTGAGGATCTTGCCCTTCAGCGGCAGGATCGCCTGGGTACGACGGTTGCGACCTTGCTTGGCCGAGCCACCTGCGGAGTCACCCTCCACCAGGTACAGTTCGGAGAGGGCAGGATCCTTCTCCTGGCAGTCAGCCAGCTTGCCTGGCAGGCCGGCGATATCCAGCGCGCCTTTGCGGCGGGTCATCTCACGGGCTTTGCGCGCAGCTTCACGGGCACGGGCAGCGTCGATCATCTTGCCGACGACGGCCTTGGCCTCGTTGGGGTTTTCCAGCAGGAAGTCGGAGAAGTACTTGCCCATCTCCTGCTCGACCGCGGTCTTCACTTCGGAAGAAACCAGCTTGTCCTTGGTCTGCGAGCTGAACTTCGGATCAGGCACCTTCACCGAGATGATCGCGGTCAAACCTTCACGGGCGTCGTCGCCGGTGGTGGCTACCTTGTTCTTCTTGGCCAGGCCTTCCTGTTCGATGTAGTTGTTCAGGTTACGCGTCAGCGCCGAACGGAAGCCCACCAGGTGAGTGCCGCCGTCGCGCTGGGGGATGTTGTTGGTGAAGCACAACAGGTTCTCGTTGAAGCTGTCGTTCCACTGCAGGGCGATTTCCACGCCCACGCCGTCTTCACGCTGCACGTTGAAGTGGAACACCTGGTTGACCGGGGTCTTGTTGGTGTTCAGGTATTCAACGAACGCACGCAGGCCGCCTTCGTACTTGAAGGTTTCGTCCTTGCCCGAACGCTCGTCCTTCAGGTAGATGCCCACGCCCGAGTTCAGGAACGACAGTTCGCGAATACGCTTGGCCAGGATGTCCCAGCTGAAGTGGATGTTCTTGAAGGTTTCAGCCGAAGGCTTGAAGTGGATCTGGGTACCGGTGGTTTCACTGTCGCCCACGATCTTCATCGGTGCCTGTGGCACGCCATGCACGTAGGTCTGTTCCCAGATCTTGCCGCTGCGGCGCACGGTCAGCACCAGCGTCTCGGAAAGGGCGTTCACCACGGACACACCTACACCGTGCAGGCCGCCGGAAACCTTGTACGAGTTGTCGTCGAACTTACCGCCGGCGTGCAGCACGGTCATGATGACCTCGGCTGCCGATACGCCTTCTTCTTTGTGCACATCAACCGGGATGCCGCGACCGTTGTCACGGACGGTGATGGATTCGTCAGGATGGATAATGACGGTGATGTCGTCGCAGTGGCCGGCCAAGGCTTCGTCGATGGAGTTGTCGACGACCTCGAACACCATGTGGTGCAGACCGCTACCATCATCGGTGTCGCCAATGTACATACCGGGACGTTTGCGTACGGCATCCAGCCCTTTCAGCACTTTAATGCTGGAGGAATCGTACGTTTGATTTTCGCTCATGCCTTCACTCCCGATGGTCGTGGGTCTGGGTGATACGGCCCTGTTCCACGTGGAACAAAGCGACTGGCGTTTCCGTCTGCCAGCCTTCCCTCAATAATTCGTGGTCTACACAGGTGATGAACACCTGGCAGCGTAATTCTTCAAGCAAGCGGCAAAGCGCGCGGCGGTGTTGCTCGTCGAGTTCTGACGGCAAGTCGTCCACAAGATAAATACATTGACCGCGGCGTGCCTGGCTGACGAGATGCCCCTGGGCAATACGCAACGCGCACACCACCAGCTTCTGCTGGCCACGGGAAAGGATATCCGCAGCGTTGTGGGCGCCCAGTCGCAAGCGCAAATCAGCGCGTTGCGGTCCAGCCTGGGTGTGGCCCATCTGTTGGTCACGAAGCAGGGAAGTACCGAGCACCTCGGAGAGGTCCCGCTCCTTATCCCAGCCGCGGTAGTAACTGAGGGTCAAACCTTCCAGCTCGACGAGCTCACTGAGGGTCTGCTCAAACACCGGCTTCAATGCCTTGATATAGGCCCGGCGGTATTCATCAATTTCAGCACTGGCCAGGCATAACTCCCGGTCCCATGCAGCTTGCGAAGCAGCGTCCAGTGTACCATGCCGCAGCCATGAGTTTCTTTGCTTCAGGGCCTTCTGCAGTCTTTGCCAGGTGGCCATGAAGCGCGGTTCCACGTGGAACACACCCCAGTCCAGGAACTGCCGGCGTATTTTTGGAGCCCCTTCCAACAGGCGAAAACTGTCCGGGTTGATCAGCTGCAACGGCAGGATTTCCGCCAGCTGCGCCGCACTGCGGGCGTTCTGCCCGTCGATCCGGATGGTGAAATCGCCTTGCCGCTCCCGCGAGACACCCAACGCGGCGTGGCCGCCTTCGTTCAATTCGACCTGGCCGAACACCGTGCACGCGCCTTGCTCGTACTGGATGACGGGCAACAGCCGGGTACTTCGGAACGAACGCGCCAGCCCCAGCAGGTGGATGGCCTCCAGCACGCTGGTCTTGCCACTGCCATTGGTGCCGTACAGGATGTTGATGCGGGGGGAGGGGGAGAAGGTCACCGGGTGCAGGTTGCGCACCGCGGTGACAGAGACACGACTGAGGGACATTAGAGTCTGCTGGGCAAGTTACAGGCGCATCGGCATGACGACGTACGCGGAGTCATCGTTGTCCGATTCCTGTACCAGCGCACTGCTGTTGGAGTCGGACAGGATCAGACGCACTTGCTCAGTGGTCATCACGCCCAGCACGTCCAGCAGGTAGCTGACGTTGAAGCCGATTTCCAGCGAACCACCGTTGTAGTCCACGCCCACTTCTTCTTCCGCTTCTTCCTGCTCAGGGTTGTTGGCCTGAATCTTCAGCTGGCCGGCGGCCAGTTGCAGACGGATGCCGCGGTACTTCTCGTTGGACAGGATCGCGGTACGGCTGAACGCTTCGCGCAGGGCCTGGCGGTCGCCCAGCACCAGCTTGTCACCGCCTTTTGGCAGCACGCGCTCGTAGTCCGGGAACTTGCCGTCGACCAGCTTGGAGGTGAAGGTGAACTCGCCGGTGGTAGCACGGATGTGGTGCTGGCCCAGGACGATGCTGACGGTGCCATCCGGCTCGGTCAGCAGGCGCGCCAGCTCAAGGATACCCTTGCGCGGCACGATGACCTGGTGGCGGCCGTCATGGGTGATGTCGGCTTTCATCGAGCACATGGCCAGACGGTGGCCGTCGGTGGCCACGGCGCGCATCAGGCCGTTGGACACTTCCAGCAGCATGCCGTTGAGGTAGTAGCGCACGTCCTGCTGGGCCATGGCGAAGCTGGTGCGCTCGATCAGGCGGCGCAGGCGGCTCTGCTCCAGGCTGCAGGTCAGCGAGCCCGGGCCTTCTTCAACAGTCGGGAAGTCGTTGGCCGGCAGGGTCGACAGGGTGAAACGGCTGCGACCGGCCTTGACCACCAGCTTCTGCTCGTCGACCTTGATGTCGATGAGCGCGTCGTTGGGCAAGCTCTTGCAGATGTCCATCAGCTTGCGCGCAGGCACGGTGATTTCGCCCTGCTCGGCAGGCTCTTCCAGTTGCACGCGGCCAACCAGTTCGACTTCAAGGTCGGTACCGGTAAGCGACAGCTGCTGGCCTTCGACCACTAGCAGTACGTTGGACAATACCGGCAAGGTCTGGCGGCGCTCGACGACGCCCGCGACCAGTTGCAGGGGTTTCAACAGGGCTTCGCGTTGAATGGTGAAATGCATGGTCTAGTCCCTTGCCTTTAATAAGCTGCGCTGACGTTCATCAAGTAGTCAGCGTCCGCAGCAGGTTCTTGTAGTCCTCGCGGATATCCGCGTCGGATTCCTTGAGTTCGTTGATCTTGCGGCAGGCGTGCAACACGGTGGTGTGGTCGCGGCCGCCAAACACATCGCCGATTTCCGGCAGGCTGTGGTTGGTCAGTTCCTTGGACAGGGCCATGGCTACCTGACGCGGGCGGGCCACCGAACGCGAGCGGCGCTTGGACAGCAGATCGGAAATCTTGATCTTGTAGTACTCGGCCACGGTGCGCTGGATGTTATCCACACTCACCAACTTGTCCTGCAGCGCCAGCAAGTCCTTGAGCGATTCGCGAATCAGCTCGATGGTGATGTCACGCCCCATGAAGTGCGAGTGGGCGATGACGCGCTTGAGCGCACCTTCCAGCTCACGCACGTTGGAACGAATACGCTGGGCAATGAAGAACGCCGCGTCGTGCGGCAGCTCGACTTTGGCCTGGTCTGCCTTCTTCATCAGAATGGCGACACGGGTTTCCAGTTCCGGCGGCTCGACGGCCACCGTCAGGCCCCAGCCGAAGCGGGACTTGAGACGCTCTTCCAGGCCTTCGATTTCCTTCGGGTAGCGGTCGCTGGTGAGGATCACCTGCTGGCCGCCTTCAAGAAGGGCGTTGAAGGTGTGGAAGAACTCTTCCTGGGAACGCTCCTTGCGGGCAAAGAACTGAATGTCATCGATGAGCAGCGCGTCCACCGACCGGTAGAAGCGCTTGAACTCGTTGATCGCGTTCAGCTGCAGGGCCTTGACCATGTCGGCGACGAAACGCTCGGAGTGCAGGTACACAACCTTGGCATTGGGGTTCTTCTTGAGCAGGTGGTTACCCACGGCGTGCATCAAGTGAGTCTTACCCAAACCTACGCCCCCATAAAGGAAGAGCGGGTTGTAGCCATGCTTGGGGTTGTCGGCAACCTGCCAGGCGGCCGCACGGGCCAGCTGGTTGGATTTACCTTCGACGAAGTTCTCGAACGTGAACGTGCGGTTCAGGTAGCTGGTGTGCTTGAGCGCACCTTCTACCTGGACGTTGCGCTGTTCCGCGCGCACGGGTGCCTGCTGCGAAGCGGCGCCGGCCATGGAGTCGAAGCTGTCACGCGAAGGCTCTTCGCTGACGCTGGCCACGGCGGCGGGCGCAACTGCAGGTTCCTGAACCGGAGCGGCGACGGGCGCGGGTTGCTGCTGCGCCGCCTGCGAGGCAGCCACGGCGGCGGCCAACGGTGCGTTGGGGGCGGCACGAGGCGCCGAGCTGCGACGGCTGCCTATTAATAAGGAGAGCGCCGGCGCGATTCCGCTGCCGTGCTCGCCCAGGAGTTCAAGCAGGCGTCCCAGGTACTTTTCATTGACCCAGTCCAGCACAAAGCGATTGGGCGCATACACACGCAACTCGTCGCCTTCGGCTTCGACCTGTAGCGGACGGATCCAGGTGTTGAATTGCTGGGCAGGCAGTTCATCGCGCAGAAGCTCCACGCACTGCTGCCAAAGTTCCACTGACACGGATATCCCCTGAGTTGAAAGCCGGAGAGGCAAAAAACGATCCCCATTGTACCGGCGCCGAGCACACTTATCCACATGTAGGTGGGGTGTACATAGAGGCAAATCAGCACGTGCACGAAGAAAAATAGTTTTGCCGGGCTGTGAATAAACTCTGTGGATAACCACCACTGAGCTTTCTGCACAAGTGGGGGTCGAAAACTGTGCATAACTCGCCTGTGTATAAGTACGCCTTTCATGCACAGCTTTTCCGAGGTCACAGCACAGCCGCAGCACCGCTTCTCGACAGGGTTACCATTCCCTGTATGCTACGTAAACAAAGGCCTGCAGGGTGTTATCCACAGAAAGGTGCGTGCCTAAGTTCTATAAGCTCTTCAAAAAAGCTTTAAATACGCTCCTTCTTATTTTTATGTTTACCGCGGGTTTTGCCAGTCAGACCGACGGTCATGCCTATGTAAAGGAAAAGCTGGTTGGAAATTGACCTGAGGCCTTGCTTTCACTAGAATCGCCGGTCTCTTAAAACGGGGACCATTCCGGCCCGTTGTGGACGAACCAGGTAACACGCCATGAAACGTACTTTCCAACCCAGCACCATCAAACGCGCCCGCACCCACGGCTTCCGTGCTCGCATGGCCACCAAAAACGGCCGTGCCGTTCTGTCGCGTCGCCGTGCCAAAGGCCGTGCGCGTCTGGCAGTTTGATCACTCGGCACTGGGGGTGAGTCAGGACTACAGTCGGGAAAAGCGTC
The DNA here is from genome assembly GCF_056312595.1 of Pseudomonas sp. GYB4201. Taxonomy (NCBI): domain Bacteria; kingdom Pseudomonadati; phylum Pseudomonadota; class Gammaproteobacteria; order Pseudomonadales; family Pseudomonadaceae; genus Pseudomonas; species Pseudomonas sp. GYB4201. The sequence goes on from NZ_JBWGIG010000009.1 coordinate 128,365, forward strand.
TTCTGACAGCCCGACACTTCAAAGCGGTCTTTGACTCCCCAACCGGCAAGGTTCCAGGGAAAAACCTGCTGCTCCTTGCGCGCGAAAACGAGCTCGATCACCCTCGTCTGGGGTTAGTGATCGGGAAAAAGAGCGTCAAGCTCTCCGTTCAGCGCAACCGACTCAAACGCTTGATGCGCGACTCGTTCCGCCTGCACCAGGAGCTCCTGGTTGGCTGGGATATCGTCATCGTCGCGCGGAAAGGTTTGGGTGACGTCGAAAACCCGGAACTGCACCAGCATTTTGGCAAGCTCTGGAAGCGACTAGCCCGCAGTCGGCCCGCCCCAGCAGTGAAGACCGAAACTGAAGGGGTAGACAGTCAAGATGCGTAAACTGGCCATCGTTCCGATCCAGTTTTACCGCTATGCCATCAGCCCTTTGATGGGCAATCACTGTCGTTTCTACCCCAGTTGTTCCTGCTACGCGCTGGAAGCCATCGAAATCCATGGACTCCTACGCGGCAGCTGGCTGACCCTACGTCGTCTGGGTCGTTGCCACCCCTGGCACGCCGGTGGTCTTGACCCGGTTCCGCCAGCCCCATCTCCCCGTAATTCTTCGATAGCCGAGTAATCATGGATATTAAACGCACGATCCTGATCGCCGCCCTGGCAGTCGTGTCCTACTCCATGGTCCTGAAATGGAACCAGGACTATGGTCAGGCTGCCTTGCCGACTCAGAATGTTGCTACCAGCACTGGCGCATCGGATTTGCCCGAAGCCCCGTTGGCTAACAATGCTCAAGCGAGTGCCGACGTACCCAGCGCCCCTTCTGCCAACGCGCCCGCGCCAACCCTGGCCCCGGATGCCGGCAGCAAGAACCTGATCCGCATCAAGACCGATGTCCTGGATCTGGCTATCGATCCAAACGGGGGCGACATCGCCCAGTTGACCTTGCCGGAATACCCGCGCCGCCAGGACCATCCTGACGTGCCGTTCCAGCTGTTCGACAACGGCGGCGAGCGCACCTACCTGGCCCAGAGCGGCCTGGTCGGCACCGACGGCCCGGACTCGCGTTCCACCGGTCGCCCGCTGTACAGCACCGAACAGAAGAGCTACCAACTGGCTGACGGCCAGAACGAACTGGTCGTGGACCTGAAGTTCTCGTCCAATGGCGTCAACTACATCAAGCGCTTCACCCTGGACCGTGGCGAGTACGACCTGAAGGTCAGCTACCTGATCGACAACCAGGGCACCACGCCGTGGTCGGGCAACCTGTTCGCACAACTCAAGCGTGACAACAGCGCCGACCCATCGTCGAGCACCGCCACCGGCACCGCGACCTACCTGGGCGCCGCCCTGGGTACTCCGGCCGAGCCCTACAAGAAGATATCGATGAAAGATATCGACAAGGGCTACCTGAAGGAAACCGTTCAGGGTGGTTGGGTAGCCTGGCTGCAGCACTACTTCGTCACGGCGTGGATTCCGAACCATTCGGACAACAACGCCATGTCGACCCGCAAGGACAGCGCGGGCAACTACATCATCGGCTTCACTGGCCCGACCCTGACCGCCGCACCTGGCGCCAAGGTGGAAACCAGCGCCGTGCTGTACGCAGGTCCCAAGATCCAGGACAAGCTGAAAGAGCTGGCGCCTGGCCTGGAACTGACCGTCGACTACGGCATCCTGTGGTTCATTGCCCAGCCAATCTTCTGGCTGCTGAAACATATCCACATGCTGCTGGGTAACTGGGGCTTCTCGATCATCGTCCTGACCCTGATGATCAAGCTGCTGTTCTTCCCGCTGTCGGCTGCCAGCTACAAGTCGATGGCGCGCATGCGTGCCGTGGCCCCGCGCCTGGCCCAGCTGAAGGAACAGTTCGGCGATGACCGTCAGAAACTGTCCCAGGCCATGATGGAGCTGTACAAGAAAGAGAAGATCAACCCGCTGGGTGGCTGCCTGCCGATCGTGGTGCAGATGCCGGTCTTCCTGTCGCTGTACTGGGTACTGCTGGAAAGCGTCGAGATGCGCCAGGCGCCTTGGCTGCTGTGGATCACCGACCTGTCGATCAAGGACCCGTTCTTCATCCTGCCGATCATCATGGGCGCGACCATGTTCATCCAGCAGCGCCTGAACCCGACGCCGCCGGATCCGATGCAGGCCAAGGTGATGAAGCTGATGCCGATCGTCTTCACCTTCTTCTTCCTGTGGTTCCCTGCAGGTCTGGTGATGTACTGGGTGACCAACAACACCCTGTCGATCCTGCAACAGTGGTACATCACTCGTGGTATCGAGGCGAAAAGCAAGAAAGCTGCCGCCTGAACAGGTTGATCATCTAACCTGTGGATAAACGCCCCATTCGTGGGGCGTTTTGCTATCTGTCGATTTATTGAGGCCTGCCCCATGAACACTCCCCGTGAAACCATTGCCGCCATCGCCACCGCCCAGGGCCGCGGCGGCGTGGGTATCGTGCGCATTTCCGGGCCACTGGCCAGCGCCGCGGCGCAAGCCATCGCCGGCCGCCAGCTGACCCCGCGCCACGCCCACTACGGGCCCATGCGCACCGCCGACGGCGAGGTGATCGATGAAGGCCTGGCGCTGTATTTCCCGGGCCCCAACTCGTTCACCGGCGAAGACGTGTTGGAACTGCAGGGCCACGGCGGCCCGGTGGTGCTGGACATGCTGTTGCAGCGCTGCCTGGAGCTGGGTTGCCGCCTGGCGCGGCCGGGGGAGTTCAGTGAGCGGGCGTTCCTCAACGACAAGCTCGACCTGGCCCAGGCCGAAGCCATCGCCGACCTGATCGAGGCCAGCTCTGCCCAGGCCGCGCGCAACGCCGTGCGCTCCCTGCAGGGTGCGTTTTCCCGCCGTGTGGACAACCTCACCGAGAAACTCATCGCCCTGCGTATCTACGTGGAGGCGGCCATCGATTTCCCGGAGGAGGAAATCGACTTCCTCGCCGATGGTCATGTGCTGAGCATGCTCGACGACGTGCGCGACAACTTGTCCACAGTGATGCGCGAAGCGGGGCAGGGCGCATTGCTGCGCGACGGCATGACGGTGGTCATCGCTGGCCGCCCGAACGCTGGCAAGTCCAGCCTGCTGAACCTGCTGGCAGGCCGCGAAGCGGCCATCGTCACCGACATCGCCGGCACCACCCGGGATATCTTGCGCGAACATATCCACATCGACGGCATGCCGTTGCACGTGGTGGACACCGCAGGCCTGCGTGACACCGACGACCAGGTGGAAAAGATTGGCGTGGAACGGGCGCTCAAGGCCATCGGCGAGGCTGACCGCGTGCTGCTGGTGGTGGACGCCAGCGCCCCCGAAGCCAATGACCCGTTCGCGTTGTGGCCGGAATTTCTCGAAACCCGCCCGGACATGGCCAAGGTCACGCTGATTCGCAACAAGGCTGACCTCACCGGTGAGGCTGTGGATATGCAGCAAAGCGCCGATGGCCACGTGACCATCAGCCTCAGCGCCAAGGACGAAGGCCAGGGCCTGGACCTGCTGCGCGAGCACCTGAAGGCGTGCATGGGGTATGAACAGACCGCCGAAAGCAGCTTCAGCGCCCGCCGCCGGCACCTGGACGCCCTGCGCCACGCCAGCCAGGCCCTGGAGCACGGCCGTAGCCAGCTGACCCTGGCGGGCGCCGGTGAACTGCTGGCCGAGGATTTGCGCCAGGCCCAGCATTCCCTGGGTGAGATCACCGGTGCCTTCAGCTCCGACGACCTGCTGGGCCGGATCTTCTCGAGTTTTTGTATCGGGAAGTAACCGTCACTGCGCTGTGGATAACTGAAAGCTCATCACCGTGCCACTGGGCGTGCCCGCGCCCAGCTGGATATCACTGCCATGCAGCTGCAGCATGCGCTTGACGATAATCAGCCCCAGCCCGCCGCTTTCCGGCGAGCTGCGCGACATGGCCGAGGCGCGGGTGAACAGCCCGGCACGCAATTCAGGGGCGATGCCCTTACCGGTGTCGATGATCGCCACCTGGACTTCCGCCGCCTGGCCCAACAGACGCACGATAATCCGTGTGCCGGGTGGGTTGTGGCGGATGGCGTTGTCCAGCAGGTTGGTCAGCACCCGTTCGATCATCCCCAGGTCGGCATTCACTGCCGGCAGGGCCTGGGGCATGTCCACTTCCAGGCGTTGCTGGCGCGCCTCGGCCGCCAGTTCGAACTTCTGCAACACATCCTGCACCAGGTCGGGCAGGGCAAAGGTCTCTGCCTGTGGATGAACCAGCCCTGACTCCAGCCGCGCCAGCTCGAACAACTCCTGCGCCAGCCGTCCCACCTTGCGGCTTTGCCCCAGTGCCACGTCCAGGTAATGGCGGCGCTCGTCGGCGCTGAGGCTCTCATCTTTGATTCGCAATGTTTCCAAATACCCGTGCAACGAGGTCAGGGGGGTGCGCAGGTCATGGGAAATGTTGGCCACCAGGTCGCGGCGCTGCTGGTCCTGGCGGGTCAATTCCTGCCATTGCTCGGCGATGCGCTGGCCCATCTGGGCGAACGCTGCGCTGAGCACGCCAATCTCGTCACCTTTATCCACAGGCTGGGCGGTGAGGGCCGCAGCTTTGTGGCCGTTGGCGTCGAACTCACGCACAGTCTGCGTCAGTGCTTTCAACGGCCGCGTGATGAGCCGGAACGCCACCAGGCCCATGATCAGGCTCAGCACTACCATGAAACACATTGTCCACAGGGCCACGCGCAACGTTGAGTCCCGGGCGAGTGCGGCAGCCAGGGCATCGTGCGCTTCGCCCTGCAGCACCACGTACACATACCCACCGTCGCGGCCACCCACCTGCACCGGTGCGGCGCTGAATACTTTATCCACAGCCAGGTTGCGCGGGTCCTGGCCCAGCACAGGCAGCGCCGCCCCCTCCAGAAACTTATGCACAGGGCCAAGATCCACGGTCTTGCGCTTGAGGTTATCGTCCGGGGCGCCGTTGCCGACGATTCTGCCGTCCCTGGACAGCAAGTACAGTTCGACCGAGGGGTTCACCGCCATCAGCTTGTCGAACAGCTCATGCACCGCCTCCGGGCGCCAGCCGCTGGCATCCATGAGCTGCGCGGTGCCGGCGATGTGCGCCGCCAGGCCGCTGGACAGGCGCTGCACCACTTCCTGCTCATGCCGCGTGCTGGCGCTGATCTGCAGCCAGATGGCCACGCCGCTGCACGCCAGCAGCAGTGCAGCGAATACCAGCGACAGGCGCTGGCTGAGGGACAGGAACTTCACGAGGTGGCCTCCGCAGCCGCCGGCATGGCGGCGAACTTGTAGCCGCGCCCCCACACCGTGAGGATGCGCCGCGGGGCTGCCGGGTCTTCCTCGATCTTGGTGCGCAGGCGGTTGATGTGGGTATTTACCGTGTGTTCATAGCCATCATGTTGATAACCCCACACCTCGTTGAGCAGGTCCATGCGCGAAAACACCTGGTCGGGGTGGCGAGCGAAGAAATACAGCAGGTCGAACTCCCGTGGCGTCAGGCCCAGGGCCTTGCCGTCGAGGCTGATTTCCCGGGCTACCGGGTCGATGCTCAAGCCATGAGTTATCAACAGGCCCGATTCCAGCCGTGCGTTGCGCGCCATGGCATCGGTGCGGCGCAGCAGGGCACGCACCCGCGCCACCAGTTCGAGCATCGAGAACGGCTTGGCCAGGTAGTCGTCGGCGCCCAGTTCCAAACCAAGGATGCGGTGCATCTCGCTGGACCGCGCGCTGGTGATGATGATCGGCGTGTAGCGCGCCATGGCCCGGGCGCGCTTGCAGATTTCCAGGCCGTCGATGCCCGGCAGCATCAGGTCGAGCACCAGGGCATCCCACTGGCCCTCCTCAAGCATGCGCACCCCCAGGTTGCCGTCGGCGGCGTGTTCCACCACGTAGCCTTCGTCGCGCAGGTGCAGGCGCAGCAAATCGGCGATGTGGGCGTCGTCCTCGACGATGAGCACGCGTTTTGGCCGTTCCATATGCAGTTATCCCCAGGCAGCTGATAGCTCATTGTGGCGAAAAAACCGCGCCGCAGTTATCACATTTAATTTAACTCTGCGTGAGGACTTGGCGACCGGGCGCCACCAACAATGGCTCCCATCACCTTTGCTACCTGGAGCCCGCCATGGCCCGCACAGCAACCCTGCAGCGTTATTCCAGCCACCCCGGCTGGCTGCGCCTGACCCATTGGTTGAACGCGCTGGCGGTGCTGGTCATGGTCACCAGCGGCTGGCGCATCTTCAACGCCTCGCCGTTCTTCGACTTCAGCTTCCCGGCTGCCCTGACCCTGGGCGGTTGGCTGGGCGGGGCCCTGCAATGGCATTTCGCGGGGATGTGGCTGCTGTTTCTCAACGGCGTGTTGTTCCTGATGCTTAACATTGCCACCGGCCGTTTGTTCACGCGCTTCTTTCCACTGTCGCCCCGTGGCGTGCTGAGGGATTTATCCACAGCACTGCGCGGCAAGCTCGCCCATGATGACCTCAGCCACTACAACCAGGTGCAACGGCTGGCCTATCTGTTCGCGATTGTCGATGTCGCCCTGTTGATAATGTCCGGGCTGGTGCTGTGGAAGTCCGTGCAGTTCGGCCTGCTACGCGAGTTGCTGGGCGGCTACGAAGCCGCACGCCGCGTGCATTTCATCGCCATGGCCCTGCTGATGGCCTTCGTGGCGGTGCACCTGGTGATGGTAGCCGTGGTGCCGCGCACCCTGCTGCTGATGATTACCGGCAAAGGGGGCAAGGCATCATGACTGTGGATAAGTCCATCCTCGATGAAGCCCGCAAGCTGCTGGCGCCGCGTATCCATGACCTCAGCCGGCGCAAATTCCTGGTGCGCAGCCTGACCCTGGGCGGGGTAGCCATGCTTAGCGGCTGTAACATCAGCGACGACAAGCACGTGGAAAGCGCATTGGCGGGTATGTCGCGCTTCAACGACCGGGTCCAGGGCTGGCTGTTCGACCCCAAGGCGCTGGCGCCGGTGTATGACGAGGCAATGATCACCCGGCCATTCCCGTTCAACGCGTTCTACGGCGAGGACGAAGCCCCCAGCGTGGAAGCGGCGAGCTACCGCCTGGAGGTCACCGGCCTTGTGGCGGACAAGCGCAGCTGGCGCCTTGAGGAGCTGCATGCCATGGCCCAGGTCGACCAGATCACCCGGCATATCTGCGTGGAAGGCTGGAGCGCCATCGGCCGCTGGGGCGGCGTGCGTTTCAGCGATTTCCTGCAGCGGGTAGGCGCCGACACCAGCGCCCGCTTTGTCGGCTTCAAATGCGCCGACGACTATTACACCAGCATCGACATGGCCACCGCCCTGCACCCGCAGACGCTGCTGGCGTTGACCTACGACGGCCAGACCCTGCCGCGCCAGTACGGCTTCCCGATGAAGCTGCGCATGCCCACCAAGCTTGGCTACAAGAACCCCAAGCATATCCAGGCGATCTTCGTCACCAACACCTACCCCGGCGGCTACTGGGAGGACCAGGGCTACAACTGGTTCGGCGGCAGCTGACGGCTCGTTATCCACAGCACGGCATCCGCGGTGCTTTCAACCCACGCGACAAGGAGCACTACCATGAAAAAAATATCCACAGTCGTACTGACCATGTGCCTGGCACTGGGCACTGCTGGCGCCTACGCGGCAGACACCATGAGCAGCGGTTCCATGAGCAACGACAGCATGTCCAGCGGCTCGATGTCCAAGGACGCCATGAGCAAGGACAGCATGAAGAAAGACACCACCATGAAGAAGGATGCCATGACCAAGGACAGCATGAAAAAGGATGCAATGAAGAAAGACAGCATGTCCAAGGACGGGATGAGCAAGGATTCCATGAGCAAGGATCAGTGAGCTGACGGGGCGCCGGCGCGGTTATCCACACCCCGGCTGGCGCCCCTTCGTTGGAGACTGCGATGAAAGCGATTTTCCGTAGCGTGCTGGCCGCCGCCATCTTGTCCACAGCCGCCTGTGCCCAGGCGGCGGAGTCGGCCGTGGTGATCGACCCACCCAAGGTCGATGAGAGCACAAAAACTGTCCACAGCGAGACCGCGGTATTCGCCGGCGGCTGCTTCTGGGGCGTGCAGGGCGTATTCGAACATGTGAAAGGGGTGAGCCAGGCGGTGTCCGGCTATGCCGGTGGGCTGGCGCGTACCGCCCACTATGAAGAGGTGGGCTCGGGCGAGACTGGCCACGCCGAGTCGGTAAAGGTGACCTATGACCCCACGCAGATCACCTACGGGCAACTGCTGCAGATCTACTTCTCGGTAGCCCACGACCCGACCCAGCTCAACCGCCAGGGCCCGGACAGCGGCACCCAGTACCGTTCCACCATCTTTGTCGCCGATGCCGAGCAACGTCAGGTGGCCCAGGCCTACATCGCCCAGCTGGATGCGGCCCACGCCTTTGGCAAACCGCTGGCCACCACGGTGGAAAACCTCAATGGCTTCTTCCCGGCCGAGGCCTACCACCAGGACTACCTGGTGCAGAACCCTGGCAGCTTCTACATCATGGTCAACGACCAGCCAAAAATCGCCAACCTGGCCAAGCTGTTCGCCAATCGCTACCGCGAAGACCCGGTGCTGGTCAGCCGCTAGCCCGGTTATCCACCTGTGGATGAAATACCAGCCGCCTTCGGGCGGCTTTTTTGTGCCCGGCGGTCACGCAAATCTATCAACAACCCCGAAATAAGCCCTGTGGAAAACCCCGCTTCAGCTCTGGTGATAAGCACGCCTCAAAGCTGGTGACAACCGGCCCTGTGGGTAAGTGGTGTTTTCATCCACAGGTTTAAAGCGCTTATCCAAGGGCCTCATGGCCACATGACCACAGGGTTCAATTTCTCTGTACAGTACGCCGTTAAAGGGCTGTAGAACTTTATCCACAGATAGGGCGGTGCATAAGAATAAACATAAAAACAAAGCTTTAATAAATTTCTTTCTCTTTTTTTATTTTTAGATCCCGATCCTGCCGCTCATCCCCAGCTGGTTAAATTTTGTGCAAAAGGTTCCTATAGAGGGGGGTAAGTCCCTATACTGGTGAGCTATCCCAATTACCCATCAATGAACAGGCACGAGGTGCGTGGTGGATTTCCCTTCCCGTTTTGAAGTGATCGTCATCGGCGGCGGCCATGCCGGAACCGAGGCTGCGCTTGCGTCAGCACGCATGGGCGCAAAAACCCTGCTGTTGACACATAACGTGGAAACCCTCGGGCAAATGAGCTGCAACCCCGCGATTGGCGGCATCGGCAAGAGCCATCTGGTCAAAGAGATCGATGCGCTCGGCGGCGCCATGGCGCTGGCCACCGATAAGGGCGGCATTCAGTTCCGCGTGTTGAACAACCGCAAGGGCCCGGCCGTGCGTGCCACCCGGGCACAGGCCGACCGCATCCTGTACAAGGCAGCGGTACGCGAAATCCTGGAAAACCAGCCCAACCTGTGGATATTCCAGCAGTCGTGCGACGACCTGATCGTCGAGCAGGACCAGGTGCGTGGCGTGGTTACCCAGATGGGCCTGCGTTTCTTTGCCGACTCCGTGGTATTGACCGCCGGTACCTTCCTGGCCGGACTTATCCACATCGGCCTGGAAAATTACTCGGGCGGCCGCGCAGGGGACCCACCCTCCACCGCGCTGGCGCGTCGGCTGCGTGAATTCCCACTGCGCGTGGGCCGCCTGAAAACCGGTACGCCGCCGCGCATCGATGGCCGTTCGGTAGATTTCTCGGTAATGACCGAGCAACCTGGCGACACGCCGATTCCGGTCATGTCGTTCATGGGCTCCAAGGAACTGCACCCACGCCAGGTCAGCTGCTGGATCACCCACACCAACGCCCGTACCCACGAGATCATCGCCGCCAACCTCGACCGCTCGCCCATGTATTCGGGCGTGATCGAAGGCGTCGGCCCGCGTTACTGCCCGTCCATCGAAGACAAGATCCATCGGTTTGCCGACAAGGAAAGCCATCAGGTGTTCATCGAGCCGGAAGGCCTGACCACCCATGAGCTGTATCCGAACGGCATCTCGACGTCGCTGCCTTTCGACGTGCAACTGCAGATCGTGCGTTCGATCCGCGGCATGGAAAACGCCCACATCGTTCGCCCTGGCTACGCCATCGAATACGACTACTTCGACCCGCGCGACCTGAAGTACAGCCTGGAGACCAAGGTCATCGGCGGCCTGTTCTTCGCGGGCCAGATCAACGGCACCACGGGTTACGAAGAAGCCGGTGCCCAAGGCCTGCTGGCCGGGACCAACGCCGCGCTGCGTGCCCAGGGCCGTGATGCCTGGTGCCCGCGCCGCGACGAGGCGTACATCGGCGTGCTGGTCGACGACCTGATTACCCTGGGTACCCAGGAGCCGTACCGCATGTTCACCTCGCGCGCCGAATACCGGCTGATCCTGCGCGAAGACAACGCCGACCTGCGCCTGACCGAGAAAGGTCGCGAACTGGGCCTGGTCGACGACGCCCGCTGGGCGGCCTTCTGCGCCAAGCGCGAAGCCATCGAGCTGGAAGAACAGCGGCTGAAAAGTACCTGGGTTCGCCCGGGCACCGAGCGCGGTGATGCCATTGCCGAGAAATTCGGCACGCCACTGGGCCACGAATACAACCTGATGAGCCTGCTGACTCGCCCGGAAATCGACTACAACGGCCTGATCGAGGTGACCGGTGAAGGTGCCGTTGATCCGACCGTGGCCGAACAGGTCGAGATCAAGGCCAAGTACGCCGGCTACATCGACCGTCAACAGGACGAGATCGCCCGCCTGCGCGCCAGCGAAAACACCAAGCTGCCTGTGGATATCGACTACGCTGCGATTTCCGGCCTGTCCAAGGAAATCCAGGGCAAGCTGGGGATAACTCGGCCCGAGACCCTGGGCCAGGCTTCGCGCATCCCGGGCGTGACCCCGGCGGCGATTTCCCTGTTGATGATTCATTTGAAAAAACGCGGCGCTGGCCGTGAGTTGGAGCAAAGCGCTTGAGTTCTATGGTCACCCCACACCACTCGCAGGAATTGGCCCAAGGGGCACGGGAACTGGGCGTCGAACTGAGCCAGGCCCAGCACGATCAGCTGCTGGCCTACCTGGCCCTGTTGATCAAGTGGAACAAGGCCTACAACCTGACCGCCGTGCGCAACCCCGACGAGATGGTGTCGCGCCACCTGCTGGACAGCCTCAGCGTGATCGCCCACATCGGTGAAGGCGAGCGCTGGCTGGACGTGGGCAGCGGTGGCGGCATGCCTGGCGTGCCGCTGGCCATCCTGTTCCCGGAAAAGAAAATCACCTGCCTGGACAGCAACGGCAAGAAGACCCGCTTCATCACCCAGGTCAAGCTGGAGCTGAAGCTGGACAACCTGCAGGTTATCCACAGCCGGGTCGAAGCGTTCCAGCCCGAGCTGCCGTTCAACGGAATTATTTCGCGGGCTTTCAGCAGCCTGGAAGACTTCAGCAACTGGACACGCCACCTGGGCGACACGAATACGCGCTGGTTGGCAATGAAAGGGCTGCATCCTGCCGATGAGCTGGTAGCATTACCGGCAGATTTTCACCTCGAAAGCGCACAGGCCTTGACCGTACCGGGTTGCCAAGGCCAACGTCATCTGCTGATACTGCGCCGCACGGCATGATTGGGAACACACGCAAGAATGGCTAAGGTATTCGCGATAGCGAACCAGAAAGGTGGTGTGGGCAAGACCACCACCTGCATCAACCTCGCAGCATCGCTGGTCGCGACCAAGCGCCGCGTGCTGCTGATCGACCTCGATCCACAGGGCAACGCCACCATGGGTAGCGGTGTGGATAAGCACGGCCTGGAAAACTCGGTCTACGACCTGTTGATCGGCGAGTGCGACCTGAACCAGGCCATGCACTTCTCCGAACACGGCGGCTACCAGCTGCTGCCGGCCAACCGCGACCTCACCGCGGCCGAAGTGGTGCTGCTGGAAATGCAGATGAAGGAGAGCCGCCTGCGTACCGCGCTGGCGCCTATCCGCGAAAGCTACGACTACATCCTGATCGACTGCCCGCCGTCGCTGTCCATGCTCACCCTCAACGCCCTGGTGGCGTCCGATGGCGTGATCATCCCCATGCAGTGCGAGTACTTCGCCCTGGAAGGCTTGAGCGACCTTGTGGATAACATCAAGCGCATCGCCGAGCTGCTGAACCCGGAACTGAAGATCGAAGGCCTGCTGCGGACCATGTACGACCCGCGCCTGAGCCTGATCAACGATGTGTCCGCGCAGCTCAAGGAGCACTTCGGCGACCAGCTGTACGACACGGTGATCCCGCGCAACGTACGCCTGGCAGAGGCGCCGAGCTTCGGCATGCCGGCACTGGCCTACGACAAGCAATCGCGTGGTGCGCTGGCCTACCTGGCCCTGGCGGGCGAGATGGTTCGTCGCCAGCGCCGCCAAACTCGCGCTGAAAAAGCCTAAGGAATCCACATGGCCGTGAAGAAACGTGGTCTCGGACGTGGACTGGATGCCCTGCTTAGCGGGCCTACCGTCAGCGCACTGGAAGAACAGGCCGTCAAGGTCGACCAGAGAGAATTGCAGCACCTGCCCCTGGACGTGATCCAGCGCGGCAAATACCAGCCACGCCGGGACATGGACCCGCAGGCGCTGGAAGAACTCGCCCACTCGATCAAGAGCCAGGGCGTGATGCAGCCGATCGTGGTGCGTCCGATCGGCAACAACCGTTTCGAGATCATCGCCGGTGAACGCCGCTGGCGCGCGAGCCAGCAGGCCGGCATGGACACCATCCCGGCCATGGTCCGCGACGTGCCCGATGAAGCGGCCATCGCCATGGCGCTGATCGAGAACATCCAGCGCGAAGACCTCAACCCGGTGGAAGAAGCCATCGCGTTGCAGCGCCTGCAGCAGGAATTCCAGCTGACCCAGCAACAGGTCGCCGATGCGGTGGGCAAGTCGCGGGTCACCGTGGCCAACCTGCTGCGCCTGATCACGCTGCCCGAAGTCATCAAGACCATGCTCGCCCACGGCGACCTGGAGATGGGCCACGCCCGTGCTCTGCTCGGTCTGCCGGATGAACAGCAGGTTGAGGGGGCGCGACATGTTGTCGCACGTGGCCTCACCGTGCGCCAAACCGAGGCACTGGTTCGCCAATGGCTCAGCGGCAAGCCTGAGCCGGTCGAATCGAGCAAACCTGATCCGGACATAACCCGCCTTGAGCAGCGCCTGGCAGAGCGTCTGGGCTCTGATGTGCAGATACGCCACGGGCAGAAGGGCAAGGGCCAGCTGGTGATCCGTTACAACTCCCTGGATGAGCTTCAGGGCGTGCTCGCCCACATTCGCTGAAACAATCCTTCTGTAGCGCGCAGTCGGAAATCACTACCGAGCAGTTGAATAGGGGCTGAACCGCCCCTATACTCTGCGCGCATTTTGTCGGCACAAATTATGCCAAGTCACTGATTTTGGCGAGCCGACTCACGAGGAGCAATTGTGATGGAAACCCGCACGCCAAACCGCCTGCCCTTCCATCGCTTGGCGGTATTTCCGGTATTGCTGGCTCAATGTGTCGTGTTTCTGTTGGCAGCCTTGGCGTTGTGGCAGTGGCGCGGGGCAGTCACTGGATATTCAGGCCTCCTCGGGGGACTGATTGCCTGGTTGCCGAATTTGTATTTTGCTCACAAGGCGTTCCGGTTTACCGGAGCCCGAGCCGCGCAAGCCATCGTCCGGTCGTTCTACGCTGGCGAGGCAGGCAAATTGATTTTGACGGCAGTGCTGTTCGCGCTGACGTTTGCAGGAGTGAAGCCATTGGCGCCGTTGGCAGTATTCGGTGTCTTCGTGCTGACCCAACTGGTCAGCTGGTTCGCACCCCTGCTGATGAAAACAAGACTTTCGAGACCTTAGGGCGTTTGAGGCAACCATGGCAGCAGAAACCGCTTCGGGCTATATCCAGCACCACTTGCAGAACTTGACCTTCGGTCAACTACCAGACGGCGGCTGGGGCTTTGCCCACTCCGCAGCACAAGCCAAGGAAATGGGCTTTTGGGCATTCCACGTCGACACCCTCGGCTGGTCTGTGGCCCTGGGCCTGATTTTCGTCCTGATTTTCCGCATGGCGGCGAAAAAGGCGACTTCCGGCCAGCCTGGCGCGCTGCAGAACTTCGTCGAAGTGCTGGTAGAGTTCGTCGACGGCAGCGTCAAGGACAGCTTCCACGGCCGTAGCGCCGTGATCGCTCCCCTGGCACTGACCATTTTCGCCTGGGTGTTCCTGATGAACGCCATCGACCTGATCCCGGTCGACTGGATTCCTCATCTGGCCGCCGCTATCTCTGGCGATCACGAGATTCCGTTCCGCGCAGTGTCCACCACTGACCCGAACGCCACCCTGGGCATGGCCCTGTCGGTGTTCGCGCTGATCATTTTCTACAGCATCAAGATCAAGGGCATCGGTGGCTTCCTGGGCGAACTGACCCTGCACCCGTTCAGCAGCAAGAACATGCTGGTTCAGATCATCCTGATCCCGGTCAACTTCCTGCTTGAATTCGTGACCCTGATCGCCAAGCCAATCTCTCTGGCCCTGCGACTGTTCGGCAACATGTATGCCGGCGAGCTGGTGTTCATCCTGATCGCAGTGATGTTCGGCAGCGGTCTGCTGTGGCTGAGCGGTCTGGGCGTTGTACTGCAGTGGGCGTGGGCTGTGTTCCACATCCTGATCATCACCCTGCAGGCCTTTATCTTCATGATGCTGACCATCGTCTACCTGTCGATGGCGCACGAAGAGAACCATTAAGACCCGCCTGGCGTGTCTGATGACCCTTCCACCCCGGTGGAAGGGTGCCCTTGGGGGGAGTCTGCCGGGGCTGCTGCAAAAACGATTTGTTTTACCGCTTTAATCTAAAAAACCTAACCAATACGACGTAAAAGTCGGGAGGAAAGATGGAAACTGTAGTTGGTCTAACCGCTATCGCTGTTGCTCTGCTGATCGGCCTGGGCGCTCTGGGTACTGCTATCGGCTTCGGCCTGCTGGGCGGCAAATTCCTGGAAGGCGCAGCTCGCCAGCCAGAAATGGTTCCAATGCTGCAAGTTAAAATGTTCATCGTTGCCGGTCTGCTCGACGCCGTAACCATGATCGGTGTTGGTATCGCTCTGTTCTTCACCTTCGCGAACCCCTTCGTTGGTCAACTCGCTGGCTAATCTCTCGAACCTTCGAGCTGATTGGTGTGAACAAAGAACGAGCGAGGTGTTGGCGTGAACATTAATGCAACCCTGATTGGCCAGTCCGTTGCGTTCTTCATTTTTGTACTGTTTTGCATGAAGTTCGTGTGGCCTCCGGTCATCGCGGCTTTGCAAGAACGTCAGAAGAAGATCGCGGATGGACTGGACGCTGCACAACGAGCAGCTCGCGACCTGGAGCTGGCCCAAGACAAAGCGGGTCAGCAACTGCGCGATGCTAAAGCTCAGGCAGCCGAAATCATTGAGCAAGCCAAGAAACGCGGCGCTCAGATCGTCGACGAGGCCCGTGAACAGGCCCGTGTCGAAGCTGATCGCGTGAAGGCTCAGGCTCAGGCCGAGATCGAGCAGGAACTGAACGGTGTCAAAGACGCGCTGCGTGCCCAAGTGGGTGCTCTGGCCGTAGGCGGTGCCGAGAAGATCCTGGGCGCCACAATCGATCAAAACGCGCACGCGGAGCTGGTTAACAAACTGGCTGCAGAAATCTAAGCGAGGGCGATCATGGCAGAACTGACCACGTTGGCCCGACCTTACGCTAAGGCAGCCTTCGAGCATGCCCAGGCCCACCAGCAACTGGCCAATTGGTCAGCCATGCTCGGCCTGGCTGCTGCGGTGTCGGAAGACGACACCATGCAGCGCCTGCTCAAGGCCCCGCGACTGACGAGCGCACAAAAGGCCGCCACTTTCATTGAAGTGTGCGGTGAAAAGTTTGATAGCCAGGCACAGAATTTCATTCATGTTGTCGCGGAAAACGACCGTCTCCTGCTGTTGCCGGAGATCGCCGCTCAGTTCGACCTGTACAAGGCCGAGCTCGAGAAATCCGTGGACGTGGAAGTAACCAGTGCTTTTGCATTGAACGACGAACAGCAAGACAAACTCGCCAAGGTTCTCAGTGCACGGCTCGGCCGAGAAGTGCGACTGCACGCCGCGCAAGATGCCTCCCTCATCGGGGGTGTTGTCATTCGCGCTGGCGACCTGGTAATCGATGGTTCAGTGCGTGGCAAACTCGCGCAGCTGGCCGAAGCATTGAAATCTTGAGTTTGAAGGGGCAGCAGAGCAATGCAGCAACTCAATCCTTCCGAAATAAGTGAAATTATCAAGGGCCGCATCGAAAAGCTCGATGTGACCTCCCAAGCCCGTAACGAAGGCACTGTCGTCAGCGTATCTGACGGTATCGTGCGGATTCACGGTCTGGCCGACGTCATGTACGGCGAGATGATCGAGTTTCCGGGCGGCGTCTTCGGCATGGCCCTCAACCTGGAGCAGGACTCCGTAGGTGCCGTTATCCTCGGTGCTTACCAGTCCCTGGCCGAAGGCATGAGCGCCAAGTGCACTGGCCGCGTCCTGCAGGTTCCGGTTGGTAAGGAACTGCTGGGTCGCGTCGTCGACGCACTGGGTAACCCTGTTGACGGCAAAGGTCCACTGGGCAACACCGAGACCGACGCGGTCGAGAAAGTTGCACCGGGCGTGATCTGGCGTAAGTCGGTAGACCAGCCTGTACAGACTGGCTACAAGTCGGTTGACGCCATGATCCCTGTCGGCCGTGGCCAGCGTGAGCTGATCATCGGTGACCGCCAGATCGGCAAGACCGCCATGGCGATCGACGCGATCATCAACCAGAAAAACAGCGGCATCTTCTGCGTGTACGTGGCAATCGGTCAGAAACAATCGACCATCGCCAACATCGTGCGCAAGCTGGAAGAGAACGGCGCCCTGGCCAACACCATCGTTGTTGCCGCCAGCGCTTCGGAATCCGCCGCACTGCAATACCTGGCGCCGTACTCCGGCTGCACCATGGGTGAATTCTTCCGCGACCGCGGTGAAGACGCGCTGATCGTCTATGACGATCTGTCGAAGCAAGCAGTGGCCTACCGCCAGATTTCCCTGCTGCTGCGCCGTCCACCAGGCCGTGAAGCCTACCCAGGTGACGTGTTCTATCTCCACTCCCGTCTGCTGGAGCGTGCATCGCGCGTTTCGGAAGAGTACGTAGAGAAGTTCACCAACGGTGCAGTGACTGGCAAGACCGGTTCCCTGACCGCACTGCCGATCATCGAAACCCAGGCTGGCGACGTTTCCGCGTTCGTTCCGACCAACGTGATTTCCATCACCGACGGTCAGATCTTCCTGGAATCGGCCATGTTCAACTCGGGCATCCGCCCTGCAGTGAACGCCGGTGTTTCGGTATCCCGTGTGGGTGGTGCCGCTCAGACCAAGATCATCAAGAAGCTGTCCGGTGGCATCCGTACCGCTCTGGCTCAGTACCGTGAACTGGCTGCATTCGCCCAGTTCGCTTCTGACCTGGACGAAGCCACCCGCAAGCAACTGGAGCACGGTCAGCGCGTTACCGAGCTGATGAAGCAGAAGCAATACGCTCCTATGTCCATCGCGGACATGGCGCTGTCGCTGTACGCCGCTGAGCGTGGTTTCCTGACTGACGTCGAAATCGCCAAGATCGGTAGCTTCGAGCAGGCCCTGATTGCTTACTTCAACCGCGATCACGCCGATTTGATGGCGAAGATCAACGTGAAGGGTGACTTCAATGACGAAATCGACGCTGGCATCAAAGCCGGTATCGAGAAGTTCAAGGCCACCCAAACCTGGTAAGCCGCAGCGGGAGCCGCGAGGCTCCCGCTT
Organism: Pseudomonas sp. GYB4201; assembly: GCF_056312595.1. Lineage (NCBI taxonomy): Bacteria > Pseudomonadati > Pseudomonadota > Gammaproteobacteria > Pseudomonadales > Pseudomonadaceae > Pseudomonas > Pseudomonas sp. GYB4201. Next base: position 146,138 of record NZ_JBWGIG010000009.1, read on the forward strand.
GCTAACCTGATAGGTGTTACATGGCAGGCGCAAAAGAGATTCGCAGTAAGATTGCGAGCATCAAAAGCACGCAAAAAATTACCAGCGCCATGGAAAAAGTGGCGGTCAGCAAAATGCGCAAGGCTCAAATGCGCATGGCAGCCAGCCGTCCTTACGCGGAGCATATCCGCCAGGTGATTGGTCATCTGGCCAACGCCAACCCGGAATACCGCCACCCCTTCATGATCGAACGCGAAGTAAAGCGCGTAGGTTATGTGGTAGTGAGCAGTGACCGTGGTCTGTGCGGCGGCTTGAATACCAACCTGTTCAAGGCCCTGGTCAAGGACATGGCGGTAAACCGCGAGCGCGGCGTCGAGATCGATCTGTGCGTGGTTGGCAGCAAGGGTGCGGCATTCTTCCGCAGCTTTGGCGGCAACGTCGTTGCAGCGATCAGCCACCTGGGCGAAGAGCCATCGATCAATGATCTGATCGGCAGCGTCAAGGTGATGCTGGATGCCTACCTGGATGGCCGTATTGATCGCCTGTCCGTGGTGTCCAACAAGTTCGTGAATACCATGACGCAAAAGCCAACGGTCGAGCAATTGATTCCGTTGGTCGCAACCCCGGATCAAGAGCTCAAGCACCACTGGGACTACCTCTACGAACCCGACGCCAAGGAGCTGCTGGACGGCTTGATGGTTCGCTACGTGGAGTCGCAGGTCTACCAGGCGGTGGTTGAGAACAACGCGGCTGAACAAGCTGCGCGGATGATCGCGATGAAGAACGCCACCGACAACGCCGGCGACCTGATCAGCGAATTGCAGCTGGTCTACAACAAGGCGCGTCAGGCTGCGATCACCCAAGAGATCTCGGAAATCGTCGGCGGCGCTGCCGCGGTTTAACGGTTCAAATATTCAGAGGATCCTGCTATGAGTAGCGGACGTATCGTTCAAATCATCGGCGCCGTCATCGACGTGGAATTTCCACGTGACAGCGTACCGAGCATCTACAGCGCGCTGAATGTTCAAGGCGCGCCAACCACTCTGGAAGTTCAGCAGCAGCTGGGCGACGGCGTGGTTCGTACTATTGCAATGGGTTCGACCGAAGGCCTGAAACGCGGCCTGGACGTTGTCGACACCAAGGCGCCTATCTCGGTACCCGTCGGTAAAGCGACCCTGGGCCGTATCATGGACGTCCTGGGCAACCCAATCGACGAAGCCGGCCCGATCGGTGAAGAAGAGCGCCGTGGTATCCACCAGCCGGCTCCTTCGTTCGCTGAACAAGCAGGCGGCAACGACCTGCTGGAAACTGGCATCAAGGTTATCGACCTGGTCTGCCCGTTCGCCAAAGGCGGTAAAGTTGGTCTGTTCGGTGGTGCCGGTGTAGGCAAGACCGTAAACATGATGGAACTGATCCGTAACATCGCGATGGAACACAGCGGTTACTCCGTGTTCGCCGGTGTGGGTGAGCGTACTCGTGAAGGTAACGACTTCTATCACGAGATGAAGGACTCCAACGTTCTGGACAAGGTTGCCCTGGTCTACGGTCAAATGAACGAGCCACCAGGCAACCGTCTGCGCGTAGCGCTGACCGGCCTGACCATGGCCGAGAAATTCCGTGACGAAGGTAACGACGTTCTGCTGTTCGTCGACAACATCTACCGTTACACCCTGGCCGGTACCGAAGTTTCGGCACTGCTGGGTCGTATGCCATCGGCCGTAGGTTACCAGCCGACCCTGGCTGAAGAGATGGGCACTCTGCAAGAGCGCATCACTTCGACCAAGTCCGGCTCGATCACCTCGGTACAAGCCGTATACGTACCTGCGGACGACCTGACTGACCCGTCGCCAGCCACCACGTTCGCCCACTTGGACGCCACCGTCGTACTGTCCCGTGACATCGCCTCCCTGGGTATCTACCCAGCGGTCGATCCACTGGACTCGACTTCGCGCCAGCTGGACCCACTGGTCATCGGCCAGGAACACTACGACACCGCTCGTGGCGTTCAGTACGTGCTGCAGCGCTACAAAGAGCTGAAAGACATCATCGCGATCCTGGGTATGGACGAGCTGTCGGAATCCGACAAGCAACTCGTTACCCGCGCTCGTAAGATTCAGCGCTTCCTGTCGCAGCCGTTCTTCGTGGCTGAAGTCTTCACTGGTGCATCGGGCAAATACGTTTCCCTGAAAGACACCATTGCTGGCTTCAAAGGCATCCTCAACGGTGACTACGACCACCTGCCAGAACAAGCGTTCTACATGGTCGGCGGCATCGAAGAAGCGATCGAGAAAGCCAAGAAACTGTAATCCTGGCGCCCGGCAACGGGCGCTAATCAGGTTGAGGCAAGCAGATGGCTATGACAGTCCATTGCGATATCGTCAGCGCGGAAGGGGAAATCTTCTCCGGTCTGGTCGAGATGGTGATTGCACACGGTGAACTGGGTGACCTGGGCGTTGCCCTGGGCCACGCACCGTTGCTCACCAATCTGAAGCCAGGTCCGATCCGCTTGATCAAGCAGGGTGGAGACGAGGAGGTGTATTACATCTCCGGTGGTTTCCTCGAGGTTCAGCCGAACATGGTGAAGGTCCTGGCCGACACCGTGCAGCGCGCTGCCGACCTGGATGAAGCCTCTGCTCAGGAAGCCGTCAAGGCTGCCCAGAAGGCCCTGAACGAGCAAGGCGCGGACTTCGACTACGGCGCTGCTGCTGCACGCCTGGCCGAGGCCACTGCGCAGCTGCGTACCGTTCAGCAGATCCGCAAGAAGTTCGGCAAATAAGCCGCAACTTTTGAGCGATTGAGAAAAAGGGTAGCCTCGGCTACCCTTTTTCTTTTTCCGCTTTTTATCTCCCGGTCGCGTTCGCCGACCAGCCCGGATTGGTAGCCACTCAATGTCTCTCGATATCGTCATTCTCGCCGCAGGCCAGGGCACCCGCATGCGTTCGGCCATCCCCAAGGTCCTGCACCCGGTGGCGGGCAACTCCATGCTCGGCCATGTTATCCACAGCGCCCGGCAGCTTGCGCCGCAAGGCATCCATGTGGTCATCGGCCATGGCGCGGAGCTGGTGCGCGAACGCCTGGCGGCGCCGGACCTGAATTTCGTGCTGCAGTCACAGCAACTGGGCACCGGCCACGCCGTGGCCCAGGCCGTGCCGGCCATCACCGCTGAAACCGTCTTGATCCTCTACGGTGATGTGCCGCTGATCGAAGTCGAGACCCTGCAACGGCTGCTGGCGCTGGTCACCCCGGACCAGTTGGGCCTGCTGACCGTGAACCTTGACGACCCCACCGGCTACGGCCGCATCGTGCGTGACGGCGCCGGCAAGGTCAGCGCCATCGTCGAACACAAGGACGCCAGCGAAGCACAGCGTGCTATCAAGGAAGGCAACACCGGCATCCTCGCGGTGCCGGGCAAGCGCCTGGCCGAGTGGCTGGGGCGGTTGTCCAACAACAACGCCCAGGGCGAGTACTACCTCACCGACGTGATTGCCATGGCCGTGGGCGATGGCCTGGTGGTGGCCACCGAGCAACCGCTGGATGCCATGGAAGTGCAGGGCGCCAACGATCGTCGCCAGCTGTCGGAGCTCGAGCGCCACTACCAACTGCGCGAAGGCCGCCGCCTGATGGCCCAGGGCGTGACCCTGCGCGACCCGGCGCGTTTCGACGTGCGCGGTGAAGTCACCGTGGGCCGCGACGTGCTGATCGACGTCAACGTCATCCTCGAAGGCAAGGTGGTCATCGAGGACGACGTGGTCATCGGCCCGAACTGCTACATCAAGGACAGCACCCTGCGTAAAGGCGTGACCCTCAAGGCCAACACCCACCTGGACGGTGCAGTGATGGGCGAGGGCAGCGACGCCGGCCCGTTCGCGCGCCTGCGCCCGGGCACCGTGATGGACCAGGGCGCCCATGTGGGTAACTTCGTCGAACTGAAGAACGCCCATATGGGCGAAGGCGCCAAGGCTGGCCACCTGGCCTACCTGGGCGATGCCGACATTGGTGCTCGCAGCAACATCGGTGCGGGCGTGATCACCTGCAACTACGACGGTGCCAACAAGTGGCGCACCGTCATTGGCGAGGATGCGTTCATCGGCACCAACAACTCGTTGGTGGCGCCTGTGGATATCAAGGCGGGTGCCACCACTGCGGCGGGCTCGACCATTACCCAGGATGTGGAGGAAGCTCAACTCGCGGTAGGGCGTGCGCGCCAGCGCAATATTGATGGCTGGAAGCGGCCGGTGAAAATCAAGAAGCTGTAGCAGCGGCCGTGAGGCCGCGTCCCACGCGCCCCGCATCGTTCCGGACGCAGCCTTCGGCGGCTGCTACGTGAGCGTGCGGGGCTTTTGGCGTTTGAGATGAATTCCCCACCGTCAGCCTGAACCACTGTTCACTTGACGAAAACCCGCCGATAGGTTTTGATTGCTTCCGTTATCTTTCGAATCGAAACTTAAAAGCCACCATGTCGAAACGCAACACGCCCCAGCGCCGCCACAACATCCTCGCCTTGCTCAATGAACAGGGCGAGGTGAGCGTCGACGCCTTGGCCCGTCGCTTCGAAACTTCCGAAGTCACCATTCGCAAGGACCTGGCCGCCCTGGAAACCAATGGGCTGCTGCTGCGCCGCTATGGCGGGGCGGTGCCGGTGCCGCAGGAAATGATGGCCGAGAGTGCCCAAAGCGTTTCTATCCACAAGCAGGCCATTGCCCGCGCGGCTGTGGATAAGATTCGCGAGCATGCGCGCATCATCATCGACAGCGGCAGCACCACCGCCGCGATGATCCCCGAGCTTGGCCACCAGCCCGGCCTGGTGGTGATGACCAACTCGTTGCACGTGGCCAACGCCCTCAGCGAACTGGAGCACGAGCCGGTGCTGTTGATGACCGGCGGCACCTGGGACCCGCACTCGGAATCCTTCCAGGGCCAGGTCGCCGAGCAGGTGCTGCGTTCCTACGATTTCGACCAACTGTTCATCGGGGCCGACGGCATCGACCTGGAGCGTGGCACCACCACCTTCAATGAACTGCTCGGCTTGAGCCGGGTGATGGCGGACGTGGCGCGTGAAGTGATCGTGATGGTGGAGTCCGACAAGGTCGGCCGCAAGATCCCCAACCTGGAACTGCCTTGGAGCAGTGTCCATACCCTTATTACCGATGATCGCCTGCCCGTCGCGGCACGCGAACAGATTCAGGCCCGCGGTATCAACCTCATCTGCGCCGCCGCAAGCTAGGAGAACAACCCATGTGTGGAATCGTTGGCGCCATCGCCGAGCGTAATATCACCGCCATCCTGCTCGAAGGCCTGAAGCGCCTGGAGTACCGTGGCTACGACAGTGCCGGCGTGGCGCTGTACACCAACACCGGTTCGCTGCAGCGCCGCCGCCGCGTGGGCAAGGTCGCCGAGCTTGAAGCCGCGCTGGCCGCCGACCCGCTGGCCGGCCAGTTGGGCATTGCCCACACCCGCTGGGCCACCCATGGCGCGCCCAGCGAGCGCAACGCCCACCCGCATTTCTCCAGCGACGACGTGGCGGTGGTGCACAACGGCATCATCGAAAACCACGAGGCGCTGCGCGACCGCCTGAAAGGCATGGGCTATGTGTTCAGCTCGGACACCGACACCGAAGTGATCGCGCACCTGCTGCACCACCACCTCAAGACCCTGCCGGACTTGACCGATGCCCTCAAGGCCACGGTGAAGGAACTGCACGGTGCCTATGGCCTGGCTGCCATCAGCCTGAAACAGCCTGACCGCCTGGTAGCCGCGCGCAGCGGCAGCCCGCTGGTCATCGGCCTGGGCTTGGGGGAAAACTTCCTGGCGTCCGACCAACTGGCCCTGCGCCAGGTCACCGACCGCTTCATGTACCTGGAAGAGGGCGATATCGCCGAGATCACTCGCGAAGCCGTGCGCATCTGGAACGCCGATGGCCAGCCAGTGCAGCGCGACACCGTGCAATACCACGAAGGCGCCGAAGCCGCCGACAAGGGCGAGTTCCGTCACTTCATGCTCAAGGAAATCCACGAGCAGCCTAAAGTGGTGCAACGCACCCTGGAAGGCCGCCTGGGCCAGGAGCAGGTGCTGGTGCAAGCGTTCGGCCCGCAAGCTGCCGAGCTGTTCGCCAAGGTGCGCAACGTGCAGATCGTCGCCTGTGGCACCAGCTACCACGCCGGCATGGTTGCGCGTTACTGGATCGAAGGCCTGGCGGGCATTCCCTGCCAGGTGGAAGTAGCCAGCGAGTTCCGCTACCGCCGCGTGGTGGTGCAGCCTGACACCCTGTTCGTGTCCATCTCGCAGTCCGGTGAAACCGCTGACACCCTGGCCGCGCTGCGCAACGCCAAGGAGCTGGGTTTCCTCGGCAGCCTGGCTATCTGCAACGTCGGCATCAGCTCGCTGGTGCGTGAGTCGGACCTGACCCTGCTGACCCAGGCCGGCCCGGAAATCGGCGTGGCTTCCACCAAGGCCTTCACCACCCAGCTGGTGGCGCTGATGCTGCTGACCCTGTCCCTGGGCCAAGTACGTGGCACCCTGGAAGCCGGCGTCGAAGCCGAGCTGGTAGAAGAACTGCGCCGCCTGCCAACCCGCCTGGGTGAAGCCCTGGCCATGGACAGCACGGTGGAGAAGGTTGCCCAGCTGTTCGCCGAGAAACACCACACGCTGTTCCTGGGGCGTGGCGCACAGTTCCCGGTAGCGATGGAAGGCGCGCTCAAGCTCAAGGAAATCTCCTACATCCACGCCGAAGCCTACCCGGCAGGCGAGCTGAAGCACGGCCCGCTGGCGCTGGTGGACAAGGACATGCCGATCGTCACCGTGGCGCCGAACAACGAACTGCTGGAGAAGCTCAAGTCCAACCTGCAGGAAGTGCGCGCCCGCGGCGGTGAGCTGATCGTCTTCGCCGACGCCCAGGCCGAGTTCCGCGATGGGCCTGGCACCCACGTGATCGCCATGCCGCACATCCTCGATGCGCTGGCGCCCATCCTCTACACCATTCCGCTGCAGCTGCTGTCGTACTACGTGGCCGTGCTGAAAGGCACCGACGTCGACCAGCCGCGCAACCTGGCGAAATCGGTCACCGTGGAATAACTGCATTCCCCGTAGCAGCGGCCAAAGGCCGCGTCCCCTTGGCCACGCGAATTGTGGTGCCAGGGACGCGGCCTGGCGGCCGCTGCTACAAGGGGTTGCGAAACAAAGTGTAACGTAAGAAAACCTACCAAAATCCGCAGCATGGTCTAAGACCATAGTAGTGAACCCCATGACAGCGCCAAATTCTGGACTACCCTAATTTCAGAGAAGTCTGACTTAGGGGGGTTAAACACATGCTCGCGCAATTACCACCGGCCTTACAGAATCTTCAGCTCCCGCTGCGCCTGAGACTCTGGGATGGTCATGAGTTCAACCTGGGCCCCGCGCCCAGTGTCACTATCGTGGTGAAAGACCCACAGCTGGTGACTCAGTTCACTCACCCCAGCCTTGATCTCCTGGGTACTGCCTTCGTCGAGGGCAAGCTGGAAATGGAAGGTTCGATCGGTGAGGTAATCCGGGTATGTGACGAGCTTAGCCAAGCCCTGGTGGATGACGATGACGGCGATCAGCCGATTCGCACCGTCCACGACAAGGACACCGACGCCGCTGCCATCTCTTACCACTACGACCTGTCCAACGAGTTCTACCAGCTATGGCTGGACCAGGACATGGCCTATTCCTGTGCCTATTTCCAGACCGGCACCGAGACCCTGGAGCAGGCCCAGCACGCCAAGTTCGAGCACCTGTGCCGTAAGTTGCGCCTGCAGGCCGGCGACTATCTGCTGGACGTGGGCTGCGGCTGGGGTGGCCTGGCACGCTATGCCGCGCGCGAGTACGGCGCCAAGGTATTCGGCATTACCCTGAGCAAGGAACAGCTGAAGCTGGCGCGCGAGCGGGTCAAGGCCGAGGGCCTCGACCACCTGGTGGAGCTGCAGTTGCTGGACTACCGCGACCTGCCGCAGGACGGCCGTTTCGACAAGGTGGTCAGCGTGGGCATGTTCGAGCACGTTGGCCACGCCAACTTGCAGGTCTACTGCGAGCGCCTGTTCGGCGCCGTGCGCGAAGGCGGCCTGGTGATGAACCACGGCATCACCGCCAAGCACACCGACGGCCGGCCGGTCGGGCGTGGGGCAGGGGAGTTCATCGAGCGCTACGTGTTCCCCCATGGCGAGCTGCCGCACATGGCCATGATGTCGGCGCGCATCAGCGAGGCTGGCTTCGAGGTGGTGGACGTGGAAAGCCTGCGCCTGCATTACGCCAAGACGCTGGACTTCTGGAGCAAGCGCCTGGAGGCCAACCTCGACAAGGCGGCGGCCATGGTGCCGGAGCAGGCACTGCGCATCTGGCGCCTGTACCTGGCCGGCTGCTCTTATGCGTTTGCCCGTGGCTGGATCAACATCCACCAGATCCTCTCGGTGAAAGCCTATTCCGACGGCACCCACGGCCTGCCATGGACACGTGAGGATCTGTACCGCTGACCCCTGGGCGTGCGCATCACAGGATGGGTGAAATCAACCTGGCGATGCGCATGCCCAGCTTCTGCAGTTGGTGCGTGTGGCGGCTGTCTTCCACGGTGATCTCTCGTGACAGGGCAAAGTCCGCCTCAAGCATCTCCGCCACCTGGCCTGCGAACGCGCTGTCCACCGTCAGCAGCATGATTTCGAAATTCAGCCGGAACGAGCGGTTGTCCATGTTGGCACTGCCGATGGCGCTGATCTCGTTGTCCACCAGCACCACCTTCTGGTGCAGGAAGCCTGGCCCGTAGCGGAACATGCGCACACCGGCGCGCACTGCCTCGAAGGCGAACAGGCTGGAGGCGGCGTACACCACCTTATGGTCCGGGCGCGACGGCAGCAGGATGCGCACGTCCACCCCGCGCAGCACCGCCAGGCGCAGGGCTGCGAACACCGCCTCGTCGGGAATGTAGTAGGGGCTGGTGATCCACACCCGCTCGGTCGCGGCATGGATGGCTTCGACGAAGAACAGCGAGCAGGTTTCCTGTGGGTCCGCGGGGCCGCTGGCCAGCACCTGGCACAGCACGCCGCCGTCTTCATAGGTGTCGGGCAGGATCAAAGGTGGCAGTTTGCGCGAGGCCCAGAACCAGTCTTCGGCGAAGGACTCCTGCAGGCAAGCCACCACCGGGCCGGTGATACGGATGTGGGTATCGCGCCACGGCGACAGCTTGGGGTTGCCGCCCAGGTACTCGTCACCGACGTTATGGCCGCCGATGAAGCCCACCACGCCATCTACCACGACGATCTTGCGGTGGTTGCGGAAGTTCACCTGGAAGCGGTTGAGCCAGCCGCTGCGGGTGGCGAACGCACGGATCTTCACGCCGCCTTTGCGCAGCACGTCGCTGTATTCGTGGGGCAGGGCGTGGCTGCCGACGCTGTCGTACAGCACGTAGACTTTCACGCCCTGAGCGGCTTTCTCCAGCAATAGCGCCTGCAGCTCGCGGCCGATCTGGTCGTCGTGGATGATGAAGAATTGCACCAGCACCACTTCGCGCGCCTCGCGAATGGCGGCAAAGATAGCGTCGAAAGTGGCCTTGCCGTTGACCAGCAGGCTGACCTGGTTGTTGGCCAGGCACGGCATGCGTCCCAGCTTGGGCATGGCTCGCAGCGAAGCGTAGGAACTGGAGTTGCGCGCGGTCAGCGCTTCTTCCACCCAGGGCCGCCAGTCCAGGTCGGCAATGGCCTTGTGCATTTCCCGGTTGGCTTGGCGGCGTGCTTCGATATAGGCATCGAAGGTACTGCGGCCGAACACCAGGTAGGGAATCAGGGTCAGGTAGGGCACGAAGACCAGTGACAGCGCCCAGGCGATCGAGCCCTGCGCGGTGCGGACAGTGAACACCGCATGAATGGCGGCGATGACGCCGAGCAGGTGGACCAGGCCAAACAGGTAGCCAAAAAACCAGGGGCTGTGATAATCCATGCGCAGCGATGCTCCCGAATGCGTTGTGCTTAACAGACCACGTTCAGCCCGGGTTGTCTCGAAATAATTCAGCATGCAACGCAATCGGCAAACCCGCATCCAAGTATCATCAGCCAGCCAAGACTGGCCCACCCCAGGAGTTATCCATGAAGATTCGTTTGCCGGCCGTGGCTTTGGCCCTGTGTCTGTCGGCGCCCCTCGTGCAGGCGCAAATGCTTCAACCAGGCTTGTGGGAGCTGACCACCAGCAACATGCAGGTGGACGGTAGCGCTTTGCCTGACCTCAACGTGATGCTGGGGCAGATGCAGATGCTGGCGCCGGAACAGAAAGCCATGGTCGAGCAGGCCATGGCCAAGCAGGGCATCAGCGTGGGCGGCAAGGGCATTCGCAGCTGCCTGACCCAGGCGCAGGTGCAGTCCGACAACATACCGCTGCAGGACCCGCAGTCGGGCTGCACCCAGCAGATCACCGCCCGCCATGGCAACGTCTGGGACTTCCGCTTCAGCTGCCCCAAGGCCCAGGGTAGTGGCCAGGCCACCTTCCTCAGCCAGCGTGAGTTCCTGACCAAGGTCAGCGGCACGTTCAACGCCACCGGCACCCAGCAGAAAGGCAGCATGGAAACCCGCGCCGTATGGCTGGGCAACGACTGCGGCACCGTACGCCCCCGCCCCTGACCCGTAGCAGCTGCCGAAGGCTGCGTCACCGCCAGGGCTGCCAACCGAGGCGCCTGGGACGCGGCCTGGCGGCCGCTGCTACAAGGTTCCACGTGGAACACTCAGATGTAAAAAATTTCATAATCTGCATTGCGAGCCCGGTTTAGAGTCGCCACCATGCGGACCCTGTGCCTGCGCTATTTCATCTTGGGCGACATTCCGCGTGTTATATTATAACGATGCGAAAATTGTAACTTCCTTTGATGAAGATCCGCCATGCATAGACGCCAACTGCTCACCTTCATCCTGGCCAGCACGACGCTGGCACTGCCACTTGGCGCCTCCGCGGCGCTGGTGCGCGACGCACGCTTGTGGCGCAGCAACGACAAGCTGCGCGTAGTGTTCGACTTGAGCGGTCCGGTGCAATTCAAGACCTTTACCTTGCAGGCCCCCGACCGCCTCATCGTCGACGTGGCCGGCGCCCAGCTCAGCGGCGATCTGGGCCACTTGAACCTGGCTGGCACCAGCGTGCGGGCCATTCGTTCCGGGCCGTTCGGCCACGGCGACACCCGCATCGTCTTCGACCTCAATGCGCCCATGCAGGCTAACGCGTTCCTGTTGGGCCCGCAGGCGGGCCAGGGCCACCGGCTGGTGCTGGACCTGGTTCAGGGCAACCATGTTGCCGCGCCGGCGGTGCTGGCCAGCGCGCCGGCACCCGAGCCTGAGCCGGTCGAGGCGCCGAAGGCTGTGGCCAGCCGAGGCCCGCACCCCAAGCGTGACATCGTGGTGGTGGTCGACCCTGGCCACGGTGGCAAGGACCCGGGTGCCATCGGCGGCAAGGGCGAGCGCGAGAAAGACGTGGTGCTGTCCATCGCCCAGTTGCTGGCGCGCCGCCTCAAGCGCGAGAACGGCTACACCGTGCACCTGGTGCGCAACGACGACTTCTATGTGCCGCTGCGCAAACGCGTGGACTTCGCGCGTCAGCGCAACGCCGACATGTTCATCTCGGTGCACGCCGATGCGGCGCCGCGCCTCACCGCGTCGGGTGCCTCGGTATTCGCCCTGTCCGAAAACGGTGCCACCTCGGCCACCGCACGCATGATGGCTGACCGCGAGAACGGCGCGGACCTGATCGGCGCCGCCAGCCTGCTCAATCTCAAGGACAAGGACCCGATGCTGGCCAACGTGATCATCGACATGTCGATGAACGCCACCATCGCCGCCAGCCTGCAACTGGGCCACACGGTGCTGGGCAGCCTGGCCGACATCACCACCCTGCACCAGAACCGCGTGGAGCAAGCAGGCTTCGCGGTGCTGAAGTCCCCGGACGTGCCGTCCATCCTGGTGGAGACCGGCTTCATCTCCAATGCCAGCGATGCCCAGCGCCTGGTGACCGCGCGCCACCAGCAGGCCGTCGCCGACCGCTTGTTTGCCGGCATCAACACCTATTTCCAGAAAAATCCACCCAGCGACTCCTTCATTGCCTGGAAACAGGAGCAGAACGCCCAGCGCGTCGTCTGAGGAGACAATCGGTATTGGCTATCCTGTAATGTTATACTATAACATTACAGGATAGCCTGGCAGTTCATTCCACAAGACCAGGCGCCTTGAGGAATCGAACCATGCCCCATCGTCTTCCCGTCACCGTGCTGTCAGGCTTCCTGGGCGCGGGCAAGAGCACCCTGCTCAACCACGTGCTGCGCAACCGCGACAACCTGCGCGTGGCCGTCATCGTCAATGACATGAGCGAGATCAACATCGACGGCACCGAGGTGCAGCGTGATGTGAGCCTCAACCGCGCCGAAGAAAAGCTGGTGGAGATGAGCAACGGCTGCATCTGCTGCACCCTGCGCGAAGACCTGCTGGAAGAAGTGGCGCGCCTGGCCGACGAGGGCCGTTTCGATTACCTGCTGATCGAGTCCACCGGCATCTCCGAACCGCTGCCGGTGGCCGAGACCTTCACCTTCCGTGATGAACAGGGTCGCAGCCTGGCCGACCTGGCGCGCCTGGACACCATGGTCACGGTCGTGGACGGGGTGAACTTCCTGCGCGACTACGAGGCCGCCGAAAGCCTGGCCAGCCGCGGTGAGACCCTGGGCGAGGAAGACGAGCGGGCCATCACCGACCTGCTGATCGAGCAGGTGGAGTTCGCCGATGTCATCCTCGTCAGCAAGATTGACCTGATCAGCAGCGCCGACCGCGATGAGCTGATGGCCATCCTCAAGCGTCTCAACGCCCAGGCGCAGATCCTGCCCATGGTGATGGGCCAGGTGCCGCTGGGGCGGATCCTCGACACCGGGCTGTTCGACTTCGAGCGCGCCAGCCAGGCGCCGGGCTGGCTGAAAGAGCTGCGCGGGGAGCACGTGCCGGAGAGTGATGAGTACGGCATCAGCTCGGGGGCCTACCGCGCGCGCCGGCCGTTCCACCCGCAGCGCTTCTACGACTGGCTCAACAGCCCGTGGCAGAACGGCAAGCTGCTGCGTTCCAAGGGCTTCTTCTGGCTGGCCAGCAAACCCCAGGAGGCTGGCAGCTGGTCCCAGGCCGGTGGGCTAGTGCGCCATGGCTTCGCCGGGCGCTGGTGGCGTTTCGTGCCCAAGGCCCACTGGCCCCAGGACGCCGAGAGCACCGCATCGATCATGGCCCATTGGCAGGCCGACAGCGGCGACTGCCGCCAGGAGCTGGTGTTCATCGGCCAGGGCGTGGACTTCGCCCGCCTGAACGCCGAGCTGGACCAGTGCCTGCTCAGCGAAGCGGAAATGGCCCTGGGCGCTGGCGCCTGGGAACAGCTGCCCGACCCCTTCGGCCCCTGGCACGAAGACGCGGCCTGATCAGGGCTTGAGCCAGGTGCCCTGGCTCTTCTGTTCGCAGAACGGCTCGAGGTAGGCGGCGTCGCTGGCCACGCCGTAATAGTGGATATCCTGGCGATAGGGCATATTGTCCACATGGGCGTCGCTGCACACGCCAAACGCACCTGCCGGGCACTGGTCGACGAACTGCACCTCGACCTTCTGCCCCGGCAGGTTCGGCTCGCAGAAACCATCGTGAAACATTTTTTCCGGTATGTTGCGGTTCTGCTGGCATACCTTCACGTCGAGCCGTTCGGCATGGCTGTGCACCACGCAGGCCTGGGCCCAGACCTGACTGCTGGCGAGGCTTAGCGCCAGCACACCCCAAAGACGCATCCACTACCTCCATTCAAGAAAACCAATGATGCTTGAGAACATACCCACTCACGTCATCGCCGGGCCCCTGGGTGCCGGCAAGACCAGCTTGATCCGCCAGCTGATGGCACAGCGCCCTGCAGGGGAGCGTTGGGCGGTGTTGATCAACGAGTTCGGCGAGGTCGGCCTGGACGCCGCGTTGTTGAGCACCGCGGACGATGGTATCGCACTGGGCGAGGTGGCGGGAGGCTGCCTGTGCTGCGTCAACGGCGCGCCGTTCCAGGTGGGCCTTGCCCGGCTGCTGCGCAAGGCCAAGCCGCACCGGCTGTTCATTGAACCCTCGGGCCTGGGCCATCCGCTGCAACTGCTGGCGCAGCTGCGCGAGGCGCCATGGCGCGGGGTGCTGGCCGTGCAACCACCGATCATGGTGCTGGACGGCCAGGCGCTGGCCTGTGGACAACTTCTCCCGGAGGCCCAGCAGCAGGCGCTGGGCAGCATGGGCTTGGTGGTTGTGAATAAGTCAGCTGCGCTGGCTGTGGAAAAAATAATGTGGATAAAATCGCAAGTTATTGATATTCCAATATATTTTACAGAGGCTGGATACCTGCCCATTAGTGAATTGAGAACAGTCGAGACGCTTTCTGGGGCTGTGGATAAACTGCCGAAAGCGCCCGTGGAGCCGGTTTTTCTGTGGATAGACCCGCAGGTTCCGATCAGGGCTGTGCATAACGGCGAAGGGGGCTGGAGCATGGGCTGGCGCTGGCATCCGGACCGGGTGTTCGATGCGCGGAAGCTGGAAATGTGGTTATCCACAATGGCCTGGCGGCGGGCGAAAGGAGTTGTGCACAGCGACCGTGGGTGGCTGTCATTCAACGCTGTGGATAAAAATGTGCCGGAATGGCGCGCCAGCGAGTGGCGCAAGGATTCGCGCGTGGAGTTGATCTTCGATCATGCGCAGGATGAACAGGCCCTGGAGCAAGGCCTGAGGCAATGCCTGTAGCAGCGGCCGCAAGGCCGCGTCACAGCCATCGGCAGCTCAAGGCCGCCAGCGTTTGTGCTCCTGCCGCCACTGGTCCATCTCGATGACCTCGGCGGTGGGCTGGGTCTTGATCTCGAACGGGTAGGGCGCCAGTTCGATCTGCACTGCGTGCCCGCCGAATTGGGTGATGGTGCCCGGGTGACGCTGCTCCCCGGTCACGGTGAATTCAAAGTTATACACACGGGCAAAACGGCGACGGCCGTTGGCATCGCGCACGAAGCCGAAGCGTTTGAATGCCACGTTCTCGTCGAGCAATTCCAGGTCCAGCTTGGCGCAATGCTGCTTGACCCGTTCCAGCGCCCGCTCGCGCAGGCCATGGTTATGCCACAGCCAGGCCGCGCCTGCGCCCAGCACCATCAGCACAAACAGATTTCCGAGGGTAAACATCGAGGAATGCTCCAACTAGGTGTGCCCAGCTTAACTGCGACGTCGGTCTGTCGTACAGACGGTATTTGGCGCCATACTGCGCCCCTCGAAAATCAGATACCGCTGCGGGATATTTGCATGAAACGTACTCCACACCTGCTCGCCATCCAGTCGCACGTGGTGTTTGGCCATGCCGGCAACGGCGCCGCGGTGTTCCCCATGCAACGCGTGGGGGTCAACGTATGGCCACTGAACACCGTGCAGTTCTCCAATCACACTCAGTATGGCCAGTGGGCCGGAGAAGTGTTGGCGCCAGCGCAAATTCCGGCACTGGTGGAAGGGATTGCGACGATTGGTGAGCTGGGCAACTGTGATGCCGTGCTCAGCGGCTACCTGGGCAGCGCTGCCCAGGGCCGGGCGATCCTGGAAGTGGTGCGCAAGGTCAAGGCTGCCAACCCCAACGCCTTGTACCTGTGCGACCCGGTCATGGGCCACCCGGAGAAGGGCTGCATCGTGCCCGCTGAGGTCAGCGAGTTCCTGCTCGACGAAGCGGTGGCCGTGGCTGACCTGGTGTGCCCTAACCAGCTTGAGCTGAATACCTTCTGTGGCCGCCTGGCGCAGTCGCTGGAAGATTGCGTGGGCATGGCCCGCTCGCTGTTGGAACGCGGCCCCAAGGCCGTGGTGGTCAAGCACCTGGCGTACCCCGGCAAGGCTGCCGAGGACTTCGAAATGCTGCTGGTCACCGCCGAAGGCAGCTGGCACCTGCGCCGGCCGCTGCTGGCCTTCCCGCGCCAGCCGGTAGGCGTGGGTGACCTGACCTCGGGGTTGTTCCTGGCGCGCCTGCTGCTGGGTGACAGCAAGGTGGCGGCGTTCGAGTTCGCCGCTGCGGCCGTGCATGAGGTGCTGCTGGAAACCCAGGCCTGCGCCAGCTACGAACTCGAGCTGGTGCGGGCCCAGGACCGCATCGTGCACCCACGGCTGCGCTTCGAGGCGCAGCGCCTGGCCTTCTGAAGCGTCACGACCCCGTAGCCGCTGCCGCCAGGCTGCGCTGGCCTTTGTCTGTGCTGGAGATACCCAGTGAGCCGCAGGGCCAGCGCAGCCTGCGGCAGCGGCTACAGAATTTTACAGCCCGTCGTCCTTGATGTCCTGGTAGCGCTTTTCCAGTTCCTGGCGGATCTGGCGGCGCTGCTGGGCCTGCACGAAGCGGCGTTTCTCTTCGCTGGTCTGCGGCTCCAGGCGCGGCACCTGGGCAGGCTTGCGCTGGTCGTCGACGGCCACCATGGTGAAGAAGCAGCTGTTGGTGTGGCGCACCGAGCGTTCACGGATGTTCTCGGTGACCACCTTGATGCCCACCTCCATGGAGGTGTTGCCGGTGTAGTTCACCGACGCCAGGAACGTCACCAGCTCGCCGACGTGAATCGGCTCGCGAAAAATCACCTGGTCCACCGACAGGGTCACCACGTAGCGGCCGGCATAGCGGCTGGCGCAGGCGTAGGCGACTTCGTCGAGGTACTTGAGCAAAGTGCCGCCGTGCACATTGCCTGAAAAGTTGGCCATGTCCGGGGTCATCAGAACAGTCATCGACAACTGGGCGTTTCCGGGTTCCATAGTGCGCTCACGGTAATGTTGCTGTAGTTAACGGGCGCCACCTATGTTGGCAGCTGCCCGCTTGGGCAAATCCATCTATGTCGGGACGCAGGCCATTGCCTTGGCGTCACAGCCAGCCATCCGTGCCTGGGCGGTTACTCGCCTTCCTTGATCTGGCGATAGCGCTCCTCGATCTCCTGGCGAATCTTGCGCCGCTGCAAGGCTTGCGCATATCGGCGCCGCTGTTCCTCGTTGCCGGGGCGCAGCGCCGGCACGGCGGTGGGCTTGCGGTCGTCATCCAGCGCCACCATGGTGAAGAAGGAGCTGTTGGTGTGACGCACCGTGCGTGCCCGGATGTTCTCGGTCATCACTTTGATGCCTACCTCGATGGAGGTGCGGCCCGTGTGGTTGACCGCTGCCAGGAAGGTGACCAGCTCGCCAACGCGAACAGGTTCGCGGAACACCACATGGTCTACCGAGCGGGTCACCACGTAAAGGCCTGAATAGCGGCTGGCGCAGGCATAGGCTGCCTCGTCCAGGTACTTGAGGATGGTGCCGCCGTGCACGTTGCCGGCGAAGTTGGCCATGCTGGGGGTCATCAGCAAGGTGATGCTGAGTTCAGTGGGCAAATCTTCCATGATTGTGCTGCCTTTGTTGGCGATTGGGACGCCAACGCTAGCTCCCGGTCCAGTGGCTCGCCAGAGGGCAAAGCTGCCTCGCCGACAGTTTTTCCAGAGGATCTGTTTCGACTTGTTGCGCCGGCCTGTTCGATCGTTTCCCGATGTTAATCTGAGGATTCGCAGCCGCCATCAAGGAGATCAGCCCATGCATGCCATCAGTTTCATCCAGGACCTGGCAGTCATCATGCTGATTGCCGGCGTGGTCACGGTAATTTTCCACCGGCTGCGACAACCGGTGGTGCTGGGCTACATCGTCGCCGGCTTCGTCATCGGTCCCCACACTCCACCGTTCGGGTTGATCCACGACGAAGACACCATCAAGACCCTGGCCGAGCTGGGGGTCATCTTCCTGATGTTCTGCCTTGGCCTGGAGTTCAGCCTGCGTAAGTTGTTCAAGGTCGGAGCCACCGCGTTCATCGCCGCCTTTTTGGAAATCGTGCTGATGATCTGGATCGGCTACGAGATTGGCCGCTGGTTTGATTGGAGCGCCATGGACTCGCTGTTCCTGGGGGCCATCCTGGCGATTTCGTCCACCACCATCATCGTCAAGGCGCTGAACGACCTGAAGATGAAGAACCAGCGCTTCGCGCAGCTGATCTTCGGCGTGCTCATCGTCGAGGACATCCTGGGCATCGGCATCATCGCGCTGCTGTCGGGCATAGCGGTCAGCGGTTCGGTCAGCTCCGGCGAAGTGTTCTCCACGGTCGGCAAGCTGTCGCTGTTCATGATCGTGGCGCTGGTGGTGGGCATCCTGCTGGTGCCCCGGCTGCTGGCCTACGTGGCGAAATTCGAGAGCAACGAGATGCTGCTGGTGACGGTCCTGGGCCTGTGCTTCGGCTTCTGCCTGCTGGTGGTGAAGCTGGAATACAGCATGGTGCTGGGCGCCTTCCTGATCGGCGCGATCATGGCCGAGTCCCGGCAGCTGTTGAAGATCGAGCGGCTGATAGAGCCGATCCGCGACATGTTCAGCGCTATCTTCTTCGTCGCCATCGGCCTGATGATCGACCCCGCCATCCTGGTGCAGTACGCCTGGCCGATCGCCGTCATCACCGTTGCCGTGGTGCTGGGCAAGATGATTTCCTGCGGCCTGGGCGCTTTCATCGCCGGCAACGACGGCCGCACCTCGTTGCGAGTGGGCATGGGGCTGTCACAGATTGGCGAGTTCTCCTTCATCATCGCCGCCCTGGGCATGACCCTGCAGGTGACCAGCGATTTCCTCTACCCAGTGGCGGTGGCCGTCTCGGCGCTGACCACGTTATCCACCCCTTACCTGATCCGCGCCGCCGACCCGCTGTCGGAAAAACTCGCCGGCTGGGTGCCAGTGCGCATGGCGCGGGTGTTCGGCCTCTATGGCGAATGGCTGCGCAGCATTCAACCCCAGGGGCAGGGCGCGCTGCTGGCGACGTTGATACGGCGCATCCTGCTGCAGGTGGGGGTGAACCTGGCGCTGGTGATGGGTATCTTCTTCAGCGCGGCCTATTTCGCCGAGCCTATCTCCGTGCACCTGCAGGCGTGGGTAAGCGAGGCACGCTGGCACAACGCGTTGATCTGGGGCGCGGCGCTGCTGCTGTCCCTGGCGTTCCTGATTGCTGCTTACCGCAAGCTCAAGGCGCTGTCGATGTTGCTGGCGGAGATGGGAGTGAAGCCGGAGATGGCGGGCAGGCACACCGAGCGGGTGCGGCGGGTGATCGCCGAGGTGATCCCGCTGGTGTCGCTGCTGGTGATTTTCCTGCTGCTGGCGGCGCTGTCGGCCAGCATCCTGCCCACCAGCGAGCTGCTGGTAGTGGTGGGCCTGGTGGCCGCGGCGGTGGCGGCGGTGCTATGGCGCTGGTTCATACGCGTGCACACGCGCATGCAGGTGGCGTTGCTGGATACCTTGGGCAACAACGCCGACGGCCACTAGCGCTGTAGCCGCTGCCGCCAGGCTGCGCTGGGCTCCGAGTACACTGGATATCTACAGTGGGGCACCGGGCCAGCGCAGCCTTCGGCAGCGGCTACAAGGGGATCAGCTTTCCAGCCAGACGTCCCGCGCCCAGTGCCACACCGACTCCCAGCTTTCCTCGGTGACCAGCTCTTCTTCGCCGGACCACAGCACCACGGTGCCGTCTTCCTCGACGCAGTAGTAGTCATCACCGTCCTGGCAGATAGGGATCAGGTCGCGCGGCACGCCGGCGTCCCAGGCGTTGGCCGCCACTTCCGGCAGGTAGGTGTGGGACTGCGGGTCGGTGACGGTCACGGGCTCGAGGCTGCCGTAGACCACGTCGCTGACGGTCAACAGGAATTCCTTGAAGACGAACGGGATGTTGATGAACAGCTGCTCTTCAACCTCGACCAGTTGGTCCTCATCGGGCAACTCGAGTGGAACGGGTACCGGTTCATTGGCTTCCCGGAGTTGTTCGATCACTTCTTCCACGATGTATTTCCTCTCAACGAATTGCGCGGTGCGGTTTATACATTAGCTGGATATTTTCGCAATGTTAAAAATGAAAAACCCCGGCCTGGGCCGGGGTTCGGGCGTGCAATACCGGTGGATCAGCCGTTCTGGCGAATCCCGGCAATCAGCCAAGGTTGGTTGTCGCCCTGCGGACGTTCCATGTTCCAGCTTTCGCTGAACACTTCGCCCTGGTCAAAGCGCGAGGTCTTGGACACGCCGCTGAAGGTCAGGGTGGCGATGGTCTTGTCGGCGCGGTCGTCCACGCCATCGAGCTGCACTTGCAGGTTGTCGATGATGGTGGACTGGAAGCCGTCGCCCAGGCTGGCGCGTTCCTGACGCAGGAACTGCAGCATCTGCGGGGTGACGAACTCGGCGATCTTGTCCATCTCGTTGGCGTCCCAGTGCTGCTGCAGCGCTTCGAAGTGGCTGCGGGCGGCGTTCAGGAAGCTCTGTTCGTTGAACCAGGCCGGGGCGTGGATGACCGGGCGAACCGGCTGGCCACCCGAGCTGCCGAAGATCGGCTGGGCAGGCTGCTCGAAGGCTTCACGCTGGAACGGTGCGCCAGCCGGAGCCAGGTGCTCCTGCTGCTTGCGCCGACGGGCGGCGATGAAGCGGAAGATCACGAAGGCGATGACCGCCATGATCAGGATGTCGAAGATCTGCATGCCCTGGAAGCCGCCACCCATGAACATGGAGGCCAGCAGGCCACCGGCGGCGATGCCGGCCAGTGGGCCCAGCCATTTCGAAGCGCCACCGGCGGCAGGGGCTGCACGCCCGGCCATGCCGGCGGCGCCTGCACCGGCAGCGCCGGAGGAAGAAGGGGTGACCGACTGGTGCGTCGGCGCATTGCCGAACGACTTGCCGCCGCCAAAGCGCTTGGCGTGAGCGTCGATACTCATCGTCAGGCCGATGCACAGCGCCAGGGCGATGCTCAGAAAACGTTGCATAAGGGAATTCCCGTTGTGGATTGCACTGAGGCCATGTTGCACAGATGGGCAGGCCATGGCCAGTGACATAGTGTTTCGAGCTTTTACAGGGGGAAACAATCACGCGTGATGCGGGGTGCCCGCTGACGCGGCCTGCGGCCGCTGCTACAGACACCGTAGCAGCGGCCGCAGGCCGCGTCAGGAAAGGATCACAGCGCTTCGAGCTTGGCGTAGCCGAGCATCAGCCACTTGCTGCCTTCGGCGAAGTTGACCTGCACCCGGGCCTGGGCGCCGGAGCCCTCGAAGTTGAGGATCACGCCTTCGCCGAACACCGAGTGTGCCACGCGCTGGCCCAGGGTGAACTCGGTCTGCGGAATGCTGGCGCCGCCGAACAGGCTGCTGGAGTTCTGCTTCTGGCCCGAGCCGAACGGGCGGCTGACGCTATTGGACAGCCGCACTTCCTGGATCAGCCCGCCGGGAATTTCGCGCACGAAACGCGAGACCTTGTTGTAGGTCTCGCTGCCGTACAGGCGGCGAGTCTCGGCGTAGGTCATCACCAGCTGCTGCATGGCGCGGGTGATGCCCACGTAGGCCAGGCGGCGTTCCTCTTCAAGGCGGCCGGGCTCTTCCAGGCTCATCTTGTGCGGGAACAGGCCTTCTTCCATGCCCACCAGGAACACGTGGGGGAACTCCAGGCCCTTGGCGCTGTGCAGGGTCATCAACTGCACGCTGTCCTCGTGCTCGTCGGCCTGGGTGTCGCCGGCTTCCAGCGACGCGTGGCCAAGGAAGGCCGCCAGGGGCGTCAGCTCCTCGTCCTCCGGGGCGGTCTCGAAGTTGCGCGCGGCGCTGACCAGTTCCTCAAGGTTTTCTACCCGTGCCTGGCCCTTTTCACCTTTTTCTTCCTGGTGATAGATGATCAGCCCCGACTGCTCGATGACGGTCTGGGTCATCAGGTGCAGGGGCATCTCCATGACCTTGGCGGCCAGGTTCTCGATCAGCTCCATGAACGCGCCCAGGGCATTGCCGGCGCGGCCGGTCAGGCCCTTGTTGGCCACCAGCTGGCGCATGGATTCCCACATGGAAATCTCGGCATGACGGGCGTGGTCGCGGATCGCCTCGACGGTCTTCTCGCCGATGCCGCGCGGCGGCACGTTGATGATGCGTTCCAGCGCGGCGTCGTTGCCGCGGCCTTCCAGCACGCGCAGGTAGGCCATGGCGTTCTTGATTTCGGCACGCTCGAAGAAGCGCTGGCCGCCATAGATGCGGTACGGGATGCGTTCGCGCAGCAGGGCCTCTTCCAGCACCCGCGACTGGGCGTTGGAGCGGTACAGGATGGCGATGTCGCTGCGCGACATGCCGGTCTTGATCGCCGCCTCGATGGTTTCCACCACATAGCGCGCTTCGTCGTGTTCGTTGAAGGCTGCGTACAGGCTCAGCGGTTCGCCGTCGCCGCCGTCTGTCCACAGCTCCTTGCCCAGGCGCCCGGTGTTGTTGGCGATCAGGGCGTTGGCAGCCTTGAGGATGCCGGCGGTGGAGCGGTAGTTCTGCTCCAGGCGGATGGTTTCCACATCGGGAAAGTCCGCGGAGTACTGGTGAATGTTCTCGATTTTCGCGCCACGCCAGCCATAGATGGACTGGTCGTCGTCGCCCACCACCATCAGGCTGTCGCCGCCCTGCGCCAGCAGGCGCAGCCAGGCGTACTGCACGGCGTTGGTGTCCTGGAACTCGTCCACCAGCAGGTGGCGGAAGCGGCGCTGGTAATGCTGCAGCAGGCCGGGGTGGTCGCGCCACAGGTCCAGGGCGCGCAGCAGCAGCTCGGAGAAGTCGATCACGCCGGCACGGGCGCAGGCCGCTTCGTAGGCCTCGTAGATCGACTTCATGGTGCCCAGGAACAGGTCGCCGCTGGCCTGGATGTGTTGCGGGCGCAGCCCCTCGTCCTTCTGGCCGTTGATGAACCATTGCGCCTGGCGGGCAGGCCAGCGCTGTTCGTCCAGGCCCAGCTCGCGGATCACCCGCTTGACCAGCCGCTGCTGGTCGTCGCTGTCGAGGATCTGGAAGTTCTGGTTCAGGTTCGCTTCCTGCCAGTGGGCCCGCAGCAGGCGGTGGGCCAGGCCGTGGAAGGTGCCCACCCACATGCCGGCCGGGTTGATGCCCATCAGCTGCTCGATGCGCTGGCGCATCTCGGCTGCGGCCTTGTTGGTGAAGGTCACCGACAGGATGGAGTGCGGGGACGCCTGTTCGACCTGGATCAACCAGGCGATACGGTGCACCAGCACTCGGGTTTTACCGGAACCAGCACCGGCCAGGACCAACTGACGGCCAACCGGGGCCGCTACGGCCTGCCGTTGGGCATCGTTGAGGGAATTCAGCAGAAGGGAGAGGTCATCGCGCATCCGGCCATTTTAGGGTGCTGGACAAGATTGGAGCAAACCCGGCGTTCGAGCGGTCGATAAATAACCTCTTTCATCTGTTTGCGCGGGGGCTGTGGCGGGGCGGCGGGCTTGTGTATGCTCGCTGCACGTTCAGGCTCCGCACATTAATAAGAATATTGCCTATGACACTCGCTTCAGGTCCTGCTTCCACGGAGGGGCAACGGGATATACGCCGCAAATACGCCGCGCAACTGGCGGTCGAGCGCACGCGCCTGCTGTACCAGGGCTCCTTGCTGCCCACCTTGCTGATGCTCGCCAACGGCCTGGTCTGCGCCTGGCTGCTGTGGGAGCCCCAGCACTATGTGCTGGTGAGCGTGTGGCTGGTGTGGCTGACCGCGCTGGTGGCCATGCGGGTCATCCAGGTGGCCGCCTTCGATTCGGCCATTCCCGACCGGCAGTCGCAGCCGGTGTGGCTGCGCATGTTCCTGTTCGGCTCGTTCGTCAGTGGCCTGACCCTGGCTGGCGCCGCCATCCTGCTGGTGCCCACCGACAGCTTCGTCCAGCAGGCCTGGGTGTTCGGGCTGCTGGGGGCGGCCACGCTGTCGGCCAGCGTGGCGTATGCCGTCAGCCTGCCGGCCTTCCTCAGCTTCGCCTTGCCCTGCCTGTTGCCGCCCATCGGCTGCCTGTTCCTGATCGGCAGCGGCGCGCAGCACGGTTGGGGCTGGCTGGGCCTGATCCTGCTGGGGGCGCTGGTGGTGGTGGCCTGGCAGGTCAACCGCCTGATCGAGCGCGGGCTGATCCGCCGCTTCCAGAACCAGGACCTGATCGAAAACCTGCAGCACGCCCAGGCCGCCAGCGCGCGGCTGAACCAGGAACTGGCCCGCGAGGTGGACCAGCGCCGGCGCGCCGAAGGCGAACTGCGCGAGGCCCAGGCCGGGCTGGAAGCCCGGGTGGCCCAACGCAGCCACGAGCTGGACCTGGCCAACCAGGCGCTGAGCAAGAGCGAGGCGCGCCTGGCGCTGGCGCTGGAGGCCAGCGAACTGGGGCTGTGGGACTGGGACCTGCAGTCCGACGAAGTGCACCATACCCACGTGCAGCAGCTGTTCGGCCTGGACCCGGAGTACGTCACCGCCATGCTGCGCCACCTCAAGCCGCGCCTGCACCCGGAGGATGTGCCACACCTCAAGCGCACCCTGGTGGAACACATGAAGGGCCGCACCGAGGATTACCGCATTGAGTACCGCGTGCGTCACAGCGACGGCCGCTGGCGCTGGATAGAAGACCGCGGGCGCGCGGTGGAGCGCGGGGAAACCGGCAAGGTCCTGCGCATGCTCGGCACGCGGCGTGACATCAGCGCCAGCAAGGCCCATGAAGACCAGCAGCGGTTGTCGGCGATGGTGTTCGAGGCGGCCAGCGAAGGCATCATCATTCTCGACAGCGACTATGCCGTGCTGTCGGTGAACGAGGCCTTTATCAAGGTCACCGGTTACTCGCGCGAAGAAGTGCTGGGGCGCAACGTGGTCGAGCTGCCATGCAGCCGTGACGCGCGCCGTCATCATCGGCAGATCGACGAAGCCCTGCACCAGGCCGGCCAGTGGCAAGGCGAGCTGGTGGAGGCGCGCAAGAATGGCGAGCTGTACCCGCAGTGGCTGCAACTGAGCGTGGTGCGCGACCATCGCGGCAACATCAGCAATGTCATCGCCTTCTGCGCCGACCTGTCCGCCCGGCGCGAGTCCGAGGAGCGCATGCGCTTCCTCACCCATTACGACGAGCTGACCGGCCTTGCCAACCGCGCGCTGTTCCGCGAGCGCCTGCAGGAAGCCAACCAGCGCGTGCGCCAGGGCGGCCGCAGCCTGGCGCTGCTGCACATCAACCTGGACCGCTTCAAGCTGCTCAACGAGACCATGGGCCATGAGGCCGCTGACCAGTTGCTCAAGCAGATGGCGCGGCGCATCAGCAGTGCCCTGCCCGAGGCCGACACCATCGCGCGGCTGTCTGGCGACGAATTCGCGGTGCTGTTCGACGCCTATGCCAACCTGTCCAGCCTGGCCCGGGTGACCAGCCGGCTGCTGGCCAAGCTGCGCGTGCCGCAGATGATCGAGCACCAGGAATTGGTCGTCAGCGCTTCCATCGGCATCAGCCTGCTGCCCGACAACGCGCGCGACGTCTCGGCGCTGGTGGGCCAGGCGATCATGGCCATGCAACACGCCAAGCACCTGGGCGGCAACAACTTCCAGTTCTACACCGAGAGCTTGCAGGCCAGCACCCTGGAGCGCCTGCAGTTGGAACAGCAACTGCGCAAGGCCATCGACGAGCAGCAGCTGGAGGTCTACTACCAGCCCAAGCTGTGCCTGGCCACCGGCCGCCTCAATGGCGCCGAAGCCCTGGTGCGCTGGCGTCACCCGGCCATGGGCATGATTCCGCCCGGGGACTTCATCGGCCTGGCCGAGGAGACCGGCCTGATCGTGCCCATCGGCGAATGGGTGCTGCGCCAGGCCTGCTGGCAGGCCTGCGAATGGCAGCGCCAGGGCCTGGCGCCCATTCGCGTGTCAGTGAACCTGTCCGTGCACCAGCTGCGCCAGGGCAAGCTGGTCAGCCTGGTGCGCCAGGTGCTCAGCGACACCGGGCTGGCACCGCAATTCCTCGAGCTGGAGCTGACCGAAAGCCAATTGCTGGACAGCGTCGAGCACATCATTGCCACCTTCCACCAGTTGCAGGCCTTGGGGATTAAACTTGCCATCGACGACTTCGGAACCGGCTACTCTTCCCTGAGCTACCTCAAGCGCTTCCCGGTAGATTACGTGAAGATCGACCAGGCCTTCATTCGCGGGTTGGCCGAAGGTAGTGAAGATGCGGCCATCACCCGCGCCATCATTGCCATGGCCCACAGCCTGCAACTGAAAGTGGTGGCTGAAGGTGTTGAAACGCACGAGCAACTTTCGTTTTTGAACGCTCATGGGTGTGACGAAATCCAGGGTTACCTGATCAGCAAACCGGTGGAAGCCCAGGCTTTTGGCGGGTTGCTGGAGCAAGACCCGGATTATCGCGGGCAGCTTGGCCAGGTTCATTCGCGAACTTGACTATCGTTTAGCTGGGCGTGTCGCAGGTCATGTAGTATAACTACAAGAAAGCTACATCGGTCTTCCGATCCTGAACGAGTCTCCTCCATTGAACCTGTTGCAACACATCGCCCAGTCTCGCCACCTGTTACGCAAGTCGGAGCTTAAAGTCGCCGACCACGTGCTGCTCGACCCCGCGGCCGTGATGCACAGCTCCATGGCGGACCTTGCCCACAACGTTGGCATCAGCGAGCCGACCATCGTGCGTTTCTGCCGTGCGATCGGCTGCTCGGGCTTCCAGGACCTCAAGCTCAAGCTGGCGCAGAGCCTGGCCGCCGGTGCCAGTTTCGGCCAGTTCGCCATTCATGAAGACGACTCGGTAGCCGACTACAGCCTGAAGATCTTCGACACCACCCTGCACACCCTGATGGAGGTGCGCGAGCACCTCGACCCGCAGGCGCTGCAGCGCGCGGTGACCGCCATGGCCCAGGCCCAGCGCGTCGAGTTCTACGGCTTTGGCGCGTCCGGCGCAGTGGCGGCCGACGCCCAGCACAAGTTCTTCCGCCTGCTGCTGACCGCCGCGGCCTATTCCGACCCGCACATGCAGGCCATGTCGGCCGTGACCCTTAAGCCCGGCGACGTGGCCATCTGCATCTCGCAGTCGGGGCGCTCCAAGGACCTGCTGATCACCGCCAACCTGGTGCGCGAAAGCGGCGCCACGCTGATCACCCTGTGCCCCAGCCAGACGCCGTTGGCCGAGCTGTCCACGGTGAACCTGGCCATCGACGTGCATGAAGACACCGAGATCTACACCCCGCTGACCTCGCGCATCGCTCACCTGGTAGTGATCGACGTGCTGGCCATGGGCGTGGCCATGGCGCGCGGCCCGAGCCTGGTCAACCACCTCAAGAGCGTGAAGCGCAGCTTGCGCAGCCTGCGCTTGTCGCCCAAGTCGGTCAAAGCCCTCGACGACTGAAGCGCCGTAGCCGCTGCCGCAGGCTGCGCTGGCCCCTGAATACACTGGAAATTTTCAGTGACCATCAGGGCCAGCGCAGCCTTCGGCAGCGGCTACAAGGTTTCATTGAACCGTCATCCCCGCGCCCACAAATCGTAACCGCCCAGGCCCAGTCTGAAGTCCCCGCACTCGAACTGGGAGAGACGCAATGGCTCGTTACTTCGATGGCTCGCAGGACCAAGGCACCAACAAGACCAAGCGCCAGCAGGAAGACCAGCGCCGCATGGAATTCCGCCGCGCAATCGAAAGCTACTCCGAGCAGCGCCGCCTGCTGCAGGAAATCTCTGATTTTCCCGATATGGAATCCATCAACTACTGGCAGGCAACGTCGGCAAACGTCCAGAAAAACGTTCAGCCAGGGCGGTGATCTGCGCCCGTTCCATGCGGATGAACGCCTGAAAGGCCAGTGCCACCGGCGATAGCCGCTTGGCCTTGGCCTGCACGATGCACCAACTGCGATAAAGCGGCAGTTCTTCGACCGGTAGTTCCTTGAGCACCCCCGTGGCCAACTCCATGTTCAACGCATGGCGGGTCAACAGGGCCAGGCCAAGCCCGGCGATGACGCTTTCGCGCTGGGCGTCGGCGTTGGCCACCTCGATGGTCTGGGTGAAGTGCACGCGCTTCTCCTTGAAATACTCCTCGCAGGCCTTGCGCGTGCCCGAGCCCTGCTCGCGCATCAACAGCGTGTGCGGCTCCAGGTCCTGCAGGCGCAGGCGTTCCAGCTTGCACAGCGGGTGATCCGGCGGCGCCACGGCGACGATAGGGTTGTTGAGGAACGGCATGAATTCCAGCCCCATGTCCTGGGGCACCATCGACATGATGATCAGGTCGTCGCGGTTATCCGACAGGCGACGGATGGCCTGTGCACGGTTGCACACGGTCAGGCTAAGGTTGACCTCAGGGTGTTGGCGCTTGAACGCGGCGAACAGGTGCGGCACGAAGTACTTGGCGCTGGACTCCACTGCCAGTTTCAGCTGGCCTTGCAGCGAGCCCTGCATGTCCGACAGCTGCATGTCGAAGCTTTCCAGGCGCCCGAAGATGTCGCGGCTGGCGCGCTGCAGCGCCTCGGCTGCCTCGGTCAAATAGAGTTTTTTGCCCACATATTCGAACAATGGCTGGCCAACCAGCTCTTCCAGCTGGCGAATTTGCAGGCTGACCGCGGGCTGGGTCAGCGACATTTCCTCTGCAGCGCGGCTGTACGACCGTAGGTCGCAGACTTCGTTGAAGATCTGAAGTTGCCGTAATGTCATACGCATCAATGACTTACGCATGATGTAGTCCTCGTTGCCGCGCCATGGTCGCCTGACTATAAGGCTTCCTTTATGGCTGACCTAACAAATATTGATTTTTGTTAATTGTTACACGGCGCTACTGTGAAGGTGCGACTGGCCGAGCGGGCCGGGTCATGCGCCGACCGGTTTTGCCGGTCTGTTAGTCAACGGTCGAGGAACATCCAAGTGATAAAAAAGATCCTGATCGCCAACCGTGGTGAAATTGCCGTACGAATCGTGCGTGCCTGCGCCGAGATGGGCATTCGCTCCGTCGCGATCTATTCCGACGCCGATCGCCACGCCCTGCACGTGAAACGTGCCGACGAGGCCCACAGCATTGGCGCCGAGCCACTGGCCGGTTACCTGAACCCGCGCAAGCTGGTGAACCTGGCGGTGGAAACCGGCTGCGATGCCCTGCACCCCGGTTACGGTTTCCTCTCGGAAAACGCCGAGCTGGCTGACATCTGCGCCGAACGCGGCATCAAATTCATCGGCCCTTCGGCCGAAGTCATCCGCCGCATGGGTGACAAGACCGAAGCCCGCCGCAGCATGATCAAGGCCGGCGTGCCGGTCACCCCGGGCACCGAAGGCAACGTCGCCGACATCGAGGAAGCCTTGGCCGAAGGCGACCGCATCGGTTACCCGGTGATGCTCAAGGCCACTTCCGGTGGCGGCGGCCGTGGTATCCGCCGCTGCAACAGCCGCGAAGAGCTGGAGCAGAACTTCCCTCGCGTGATTTCCGAAGCCACCAAGGCCTTCGGCTCGGCGGAAGTGTTCCTGGAAAAATGCATCGTCAATCCCAAGCACATCGAGGCGCAGATCCTGGGTGACAGCTTCGGCAACGTGGTGCACCTGTTCGAGCGCGATTGCTCGATCCAGCGCCGGAACCAGAAGCTCATCGAGATCGCCCCCAGCCCGCAGCTCACCCCCGAGCAGCGTGCCTACATCGGCGACCTGGCCGTGCGCGCCGCCAAGGCCGTGGGCTACGAGAACGCCGGCACCGTGGAGTTCCTGCTCGCCGAGGGCGAGGTGTACTTCATGGAAATGAACACCCGGGTGCAGGTGGAACACACCATTACCGAGGAAATTACCGGCATCGACATCGTCCGCGAGCAGATTCGCGTGGCCTCCGGCCTGCCGTTGTCGGTGAAACAGGAAGACATTCATCACCGTGGCTTTGCGTTGCAGTTCCGCATCAACGCCGAGGACCCGAAGAACAACTTCCTGCCCAGCTTCGGCAAGATCACCCGCTACTACGCCCCCGGCGGCCCGGGCGTGCGCACCGACACGGCGATCTACACCGGCTACACCATCCCGCCGTTTTACGACTCGATGTGCCTGAAACTGGTGGTGTGGGCCCTGACCTGGGAAGAAGCCATGGACCGCGGCCTGCGGGCCCTGGACGACATGCGCGTGCAGGGGGTGAAGACCACCGCCGCGTACTACCAGGAAATCCTTCGCAACCCCGAATTCCGTAGCGGCCAGTTCAACACCAGCTTCGTCGAAGCCCACCCTGAGCTGACCAACTACTCGATCAAGCGCAAACCCGAAGAGCTGGCCCTGGCCATCGCCGCCGCCATCGCCGCCCACGCAGGCCTGTGAGGAACCCCATAATGTCCAAGAAAATCTTCGTTACCGACACAATCCTGCGCGACGCCCACCAGTCCCTGCTGGCGACCCGCATGCGCACCGAAGACATGCTGCCCATCTGCGACAAGCTCGACAAGGTCGGCTACTGGTCGCTGGAAGTCTGGGGCGGCGCTACCTTCGACGCCTGCGTGCGCTTCCTCAAGGAAGACCCGTGGGAGCGCCTGCGCAAGCTGCGCGCCGCCTTGCCCAACACCCGCCTGCAAATGCTTCTGCGTGGCCAGAACCTGCTGGGCTACCGCCACTACAGCGACGACGTGGTGCGGGCGTTCGTGGCCAAGGCCGCGGTCAACGGCATCGACGTGTTCCGCATCTTCGACGCCATGAACGACGTGCGTAACCTGCGCGTGGCCATCGAGGCCGTGAAGGCTGCGGGCAAGCACGCCCAGGGCACCATTGCCTACACCACCAGCCCGGTGCACACCATCGACGCGTTCGTGGCCCAGGCCAAAAAGATGGAAGCCATGGGCTGCGACTCCATCGCCATCAAGGACATGGCTGGCCTGCTGACCCCGTACGCCACCGGCGAACTGGTGCGCGCGCTGAAGGCCGAGCAGTCGCTGCCGGTGTTCATCCACTCCCACGACACCGCCGGCCTGGCCGCCATGTGCCAGCTGAAAGCAGTGGAAAACGGCGCCGACCATATCGACACTGCCATCTCCAGCTTCGCCTGGGGCACCAGCCACCCTGGCACCGAGTCCATGGTTGCGGCGCTGAAAGGCAGCGAGTTCGACACCGGCCTGAGCCTGGAGCTGCTGCAGGAAATCGGCCTGTACTTCTACGCCGTGCGTAAGAAATATCATCAGTTTGAAAGCGAATTCACCGCCGTCGATACCCGGGTGCAGGTCAACCAGGTGCCGGGCGGGATGATTTCCAACCTGGCCAACCAGCTCAAGGAGCAGGGCGCCCTCAACCGCATGAACGAAGTGCTGGCCGAGATCCCGCGCGTTCGCGAAGACCTGGGCTTCCCGCCGCTGGTGACGCCGACCTCGCAGATCGTTGGTACACAGGCGTTCTTCAACGTGCTGGCCGGCGAGCGCTACAAGACCATCACCAACGAGGTGAAGCTGTACCTGCAGGGCGGCTACGGCCAGGCCCCTGGCCAGGTCAACGAGCAGCTGCGCCGCCAGGCCATCGGCAGCGAAGAAGTGATCGACGTGCGCCCGGCCGACCTGCTCAAGCCCGAGATGGTGCGCCTGCGCGGCGAAATCGGCACCCTGGCGACCTCTGAAGAAGACGTGCTCACTTACGCTATGTTCCCGGACATTGGCCGCAAGTTCCTCGAGGAACGCGCTGCCGGCAAGCTCACCCCTGAAGTGCTGCTGCCGATTCCTGAGCCGGGCAAGGCGCCTTCGGCCAGCGGCGAGGGCGTGCCTACCGAGTTCGTCATCGACGTGCACGGCGAAACCTACCGCGTGGACATCACCGGCGTGGGCGTGAAGGCCGAAGGCAAGCGCCACTTCTACCTGTCCATCGATGGCATGCCGGAAGAAGTGGTGTTCGAGCCGCTCAACGAATTCGTCGGCGGCGGCATTGGCAAGCGCAAGCAGGCCAGCGAGCCGGGTCACGTCAGCACCACCATGCCGGGCAACATCGTCGATGTGCTGGTCAAGGAAGGCGACACCGTCAAGGCCGGCCAGGCGCTGCTGATCACTGAAGCGATGAAGATGGAGACCGAAGTGCAGGCACCTATCGCCGGCAAGGTGACCGCCATCCACATCGCCAAGGGCGACCGGGTGAACCCGGGCGAGATTCTGATCGAGATCGTGGGTTGATCAACGTTTAACCTCTGGGAGGCTTCGGCCTCCCTTTTTTATTCTGCTGCACGCAACCCGGTAGCCGCTGCCGCAGGCTGCGCTGGCCCCATGCCTCGCTGGAGATGCGCAGCGTACGCCAGGACCAGCGCAGCCTGACGGCAGCGGCTACAGGTTCAGAACTTCAGTTGCCATTGGCCGATGACGGCGTGATTGCGGCTGTTGCTGCCATATTCCCCGCTGTATCCAAAGCCCAGCGTCTGCCGCGCGGTAATGCCCACGTCCAGCCCGGCCTCGGCCAGCAGGCTGTCGCGGTCCAGCGCCGTACCCTGCACGCTGAAACCGCTGCCGCCGGACAGGAAGGCCTGGCGCGTCTCGCTGTCCACATCCCCATAGGTATGCCGCCAGCCCAGGCTGGCCCGCGGGGTAATGCTCATGCCGTTGGCCAGGGTGCCCAGGTGCGCCACGCGTACGCCGAAGGTGCTGCTGATGTTGTCCTGGGTCTGGGCGCTGACATCCAGCGCCGCGGCGCCGCCTTTCTCCTGATAGGCGTCGCGGTGGTAGCGCTGGTAGCCCAGGGTGGCGAAAGGTTCGGCACTCAGGCGGCCGCTGCCCAGGCTGTAGCCCAATTCGGCGAAGGCCTGCTGGCTGTCGGCGTTGTAATCGCCCTTGGGGCTGTCGGTAAAGCCATCGAACGCCACGCTGCGGCGGCTGCGGCCATCGTGGTGGCTGTAGGCGGCGCCCAGGCGCAGCGCCAGCGGCCCGTCCTGGCGCAGGGCATAGGCGCCCAGGTGCCAGCTGTCCACCGAACCCTCGACGCCGCTGGTGTCCAGGTCAGTCTTCGAATAACCGCCCAGCACACCCAGGCGCCAGGCCGGGGCGGCAGCCCAGTCGGCGCCGATCACGCTGCCCTTGGTGCGCTGGGTGAGGGCGCTGGCGCCGTCCTTGCCGTCCAGCTTGCCGTAGCTGCCCAGCCCTTGCAGCCATAGGCGGCCCTGGGCGTTGGGGTCGTTGAGGTTGCGGGCGCTGTCCGGTACGCCGTTGGCGGCCAGGGCCGGCGTGTCCTTGTCGTTCAGGCCCACCAGTAGGCCGGCGGTGCCGCCCATCTGCTGCATGGCCGCGAGCATGGTGCTGCCCACCTGGGCGCTGCCGCTCAGGGTGGCCGCGGCCAGGCTGGCGTTGCTGCCGCCCGCCAGTTGCTCGATGGCGGCGGAAGCCGTGCGGGTGGAGGTGTTGAGCAGTGCGTTGTACAGCGTGCTGTTCTGGTCCAGCCCACCCAGGCTGCGTGCGGCGCTGGCGCCGTTGCCCGTGGTGGCGTAATCGCTGAAGGCGATGTCGTTGCGGTTGTAGTCCAGCCCGACCTGGGTGGCGGTATAGCTCAGGGTTGGGGTCAGGAACGCGTAGTCACTGGTGACCTTGGCGAAGGTGCCTTCGATGGTGCCGGCCTCAAGCACCGTGTAATGGCTTTTCCAGGGGTAGTCGCCAGTGCTGGGCACCACTTCAAGCGTGGCGCCGGTGAGCGTGGCGGTGCCGCCCACCTGCACGGGGGCGCTGGTGCCGTCGGCGTTCACGCCATAGGCCAGGGTAGCGCCGCTGCCGAAGGTCAGGTTGCCGGCGATGCTGGCAGTGCCCAGCGCGGTGCTGGTCAGCAGGGTGCCGTTCACCAGCAGGTTGCCGACACTGCCGCCGCCGGCGTAGGTGCCACCGTTGTCCACGGTCAGGGTGCCAGCGATACCGCCTTGGTTGATCAGCGTGGCGCCTGTGGATATCTCGCCGCCGTCGCTGAAGTCACCGGTGCCGGTCAGGGTCCAGGTGCCCTGGTTCACCTGCAGCCATTCGAAATTGCGGCTGGCGCCGAAACTGCCGCCGCTGGCATCGTCCATCACCACCCGGTCGTAGCCGCTGCCAGCGTCCACCAGGCCCTCGAAGCGGCTGCCGCTGAGCAGGGTGAGGGTGTCATTGCCGCCGCCAAGGTCCAGGGCCAGGCCGTTGCTGCCGCTGATCAGGCCGGCGTTGGTGACCTTGTCGTCGAATTCGCCCACCAGCTGAATGCCAAAGCCGTCCAGGCCCCGGATGGTGCCCTGGTTGATCAGGGTCAGGGCCCCCGCGCCTGAGCCACCGCTGCCGTCATCCACCAGGATGCCGTTGTTGGCGCCGCTGATCAGCGCGCCGTTGGCGTTGTAGATATAGCCGCCACCCATGGCGATGCCCTCGCTGCCGTTGGCGAAGCCATTCTTATCCACACCCCCGGCGCCCGCGCCCTGGATGGTGCCGTGGTTTTCCACATGGCCAATGCCATCGATATCCACACCGTCGCCATCGCCGTTGGCTTTCAGGCCCGCGTACGCCCCGGTGATGGTGCCAAAGTTATACACAGTGCCGTCGCCGTCCGAGCCGAAGCCTGAGCCATTGCGGCCCGTGAGTTCGCCGTAGTTGTAGAGCGTGGCCCCCAGGTCAGTGGTAATTCCATGCCGGCCACCGCTGATAGTGCCGTAGTTATACACAGTCACGCCGGTGGCCGAATCGATATCCACGCCATCGTATTTCTGCGCATCGGTGAGCGAATCGCCTGTGGATATCTCTCCGTAGTTGATGATCGTCGCATTGCCGCCGGTCTTCATGCCGTCGCTGGCGTCGCCGCGAATCAAGCCGCCTTCGCGGTTGATGATGGTCGTGGTGGTGCCAGCGCTGCGCAGGCTGTCCAGATCGATGCCTTGGCCGGTACTGGAGCGGATAGTGCCGCTGTTGTCGATCAGCACGCTGCCTGTGGGAAAGTTGCTGTTGATGCGCAGGGCGTCGTCGTAGCCCTGGATCAGGCCACCGGCACGGTTGGTGAAGCTGTAGATGCGCCCCGCGGTCTCGCTGCCGCTGCTGTCGATGGCGCGGCCACCTGTGGAGATGATGCTGCCGGCGTTATCCACAACCACGCCGTTGCCGGTGGTGGGGTCCTTGAGGCTCACCGCCTTGCCGCTGGTGGTGATGCTGCCGGTGCTGGTCACGGTCAGGGTCTTTTCCCCGGTCAACGTCTGCGAATCGGTGGTGGGCGCACTGATGACCGTAGCGTTGGCTTGAGTTATCCCCAGGCTGAGAATGGACAGGGCGCAGGCGAGGCGGGACGGGGAAGGAGGCATGACGGACGGCCTTTTTGTAATTGAGAGGCCGTCCTATATAGCGGTTGGTGTTTACAATTATGTTGAAAGGTACAAATTGAAATAATTCGGCTTATTTCTCAATAGGCAGCTGGTCCAGTATCAGCTGCTGGATGTCCTTGCATGACACCTGCAATTTGCCAATCTCGCGCATACCTTCTTCTGGCAGGTAGCTGAATTTTACGTACAGCAGGTTGCCCTTTTGTTTGTTTGCGGTTTTGGCCTTGAGCAAATCAGCGATGAAGCGCGCTATTTGCTCCGCCTTGGAGCCTTTGTAGCTGCCCCACACTTTCATGCCGAAAGTGAAGATATCCATCGCTACCTGATTGAGCGCAAATACCCCTTCAAAGCGTTTCTTGGGTTCAAACAGCGAAACGCCCATATACAACTTGGGCAGTTCCTTGATGTCACTTGCAATGCTTTGCTTGGCCGAGCGCTCCAGCAACTCCAGGACCTGCAGCGCCGTGCCCACGATAGCCAAGGATTTTACGCCAGTCGGTGTGTTGGAAAACAGGTAGCGGTTCTTGCTATCGGGCACGGCCTTGGTCATCTCGCCGTTATCGACGATTACGCTGTAGTAGGTTTTGTCGAGTTTCACTTGCGGTTCAGGAACGCGCCACCAGTTGGCAGCTTCTACGTGCTTGGTCATATTGATTTCCCTTTCTTGAGTAAACGGGCCCGCCACGGGTGTGGCGGGCTGCGGTGCGAATACTCGACGAACTGTGAACAGAAAGGGCGCTTGGAAAAATTTGGAATTCATTCCGCCAAGGGATAGCGGGGGCCGGCGGCAGGATTAACCTGTGCGCAGCTCGCTCAGGCTCTTGAGCTGGCCATCGGCACCTTGGTTGGCATCCGCCAGCCAGGCATCGAACGCCGCATGCACCGCCGGCCATTGGCCGTCGGTAATCGAATACCAGGCCGTGTCGCGGTTGCAGCCCTTGACGATCATGTGCTGCCAGAACACCCCTTCGAAGGTGAAGCCCAGGCGCTCGGCGGCCTGCTTGGAGCGGGCATTGGCATTGTTGCACTTCCACTCCAGGCGGCGGTTGCCCAGGGCGAACGCCAGCTTCGCCAGCAGGTACACGGCCTCGGTGCTTTTCGGTGTGCGCTGCATGGGCGCGCCGAAGGCCACGTGGCCGATCTCGATACGGCCATGCTCCGGCACGATGGACATCAGGCTGAGGATGCCCTCGGCCTTGCCGGTGGTGCTGTCGATGACCGTGTAGAACAACGGATCGCTGCTGGCCGCCTGGCCCTTGAGCCAGGCATCGAACAGCCCGCGCTCGGTGAAAGGGCCGTAGGGCAGGTAGTCCCAGAGTTTCGGGTCGGGGCCCTGCAGGGCAGCCCACAGCTGGTCGCCGTGGTGGCCGACGTCGAGTTTTTCCAGGCGCACGAAGCGGCCTTGCAAGGTGGAGCCACTGGGTTCGACGGCGGGTTGCCAGTCGACAACGGGGTTGGACATGGTCAAATCCTACAGTGCTTTGCGAAATTGGATGAAGCCGGGGCGTTCGGCGATGCGTTCATACAGCTGGATGGCGGTGGCGTTGGTCTCGTGGGTCAGCCAGTGGACCTTGACGCAGCCTGCGGCGGCCGCGGTGGTGTACACATGCTCGATCAGCTTGCGCCCAACGCCCAGCCCGCGCGCCTCTTCACTGACGAATAGGTCCTGCAGGTAGCAGGAGTTCTCGATCGACCAGTTGGAACGATGGTAGATGAAGTTGACCATGCCGATGGCGCGCCCGTCTTTCCACGCCAGCGCGGCGTTGGTGGTTTCGGCGGGGTCGAGTAGGCGTTGCCAGGTGCTGTCGGTGACCTGCTGTGCCAGCTCGGTTTCGTAAAAACGCAGGTAGCCTTGCCACAGGGGCAACCAGTGTTCCTTGTCAGCTACGGTGACCGGGCGAATTTCAACGGATGACATGGTGGCTCCTTATTCACTCATGAGCTGGGCAACGGCGTTGTCCAGGGGATCGATGCTGGCCGCAAGGCCCTGGCGCACGCCGGCGATGTCCTCGGCGCTGCGGTTCTGGCTGAGCTTGCGCTTGCCTTCCAGGCGGCTGATGGGCAGCTCGAAGCCGACGATGGCCTTGAGCATGCTTTGCAGGTAATCGGCGGGGGCGTCATTCACGGCCCAGGGCTTGGCCTGGCCCGCCTCGTGGCGGTCAGTGAGTTGGCTGACCAGCGCGCGCAGGCGCTCGGCGTCGCTGAACACCTCGGCCGTGCCAGTGGCATGCACCGCCAGGAAATTCCAGGTCGGCACCGCTTTGCCGTGCTCGGCCTTGCTGGGGTAGAAGTTCGGGCTGACATAGGCATCGGCACCGCTGAATATCACCAGCGCTTCGCTGCCATTGGCCAGGTCCTGCCATTGCGGGTTGGCCCGGGCCAGGTGCCCGCGCAGGGTGCCGAACGGGCCGGCGGCACGGTCCAGCAGCAACGGCACGTGGCTGGCCTGCAGGCCGCTGTCGCCGTGGGTGACAACGATCGCCAGGCGGCAGTCCTGCATCTGCTGCTGCAGACGCTCGATGTCCTGGTCATGGAAAGCGGCGGGTAGATACATTGCTCGAAAATCCTCGGCGTGTGTGCCTATCCTAGGCAGTGGATTGGACCTTTGTAAGATCCATTACCTGTCATTTTCATAGGACCATTAGCGTGCCAATCACCTCCCCAGCGTTGCCTTTCGACCCGGCCGGCATCCATCTGGACGCGACCCGTGGGCTCAGCCGCGGGCTGTACCAGGCCCTGCGCGAACGGGTGCTGGATGGCCGCCTGGCCAGCGGCACGCGCATGCCTGCTACCCGCGACCTGGCCAATGCCCTGGGGGTGTCACGCAACACCGTGGTACGTGCCTACGACCAGTTGTACGCCGAGGGCTACCTGCAGGGCAGGGTAGGGGACGGCACCTACGTGGCGGTGTTGGACCATCCGCCAGAAAAACTATCCACAAAATTGTCCACAGGGTTATACCGGGGTATATCCACAGGGTTATCCACAAAATCGCTTGAAAATACTGGCTTTTCATCCAGTAAAGTTATCCACAGTGAGGCCGTAAAGCTGTTGGATGAACACCATTTGTCGCCCCTGCGCAGCGGGCCGCCACGAGCGTTTCGGGTAGGCGTACCAGCGTTCGACCTGTTCCCGTTTGCCACGTGGGCCAAGCTTTACGCGGCTTTCTGGCGCGCACCCGACCCCGAGTTGCTGGGCTACGGTGATCCGGCCGGTGACCTCACGCTGCGTGGGCTGATAGCCGCCTACCTGCGCAGTTCGCGCGGCCTGAACTGCAGCGCTGAACAAATTCTGATCACCACCGGTGCACAGGAGGCCATAGCACTTTGTGCACAGTTGCTGGTGAACGCTGGCGACACCGTTGCCATCGAAAATCCAGGCTACCGGGCCGCCGGGCATGCCTTCGCCACCGCCGGTGCCAGGTTGGCCGGCGTGGCGGTCGATCAGGAGGGCCTAGTGTGCTCGGCGCTGGATGGCATCGAGGGCTGCCGCATGGCCTATGTCACCCCCGCGCACCAATATCCCACGGGGGTAACCCTCAGCCTGGCGCGGCGCCTGGCCCTGCTGGAGTGGGCCGAACGTACGCAGGGCTGGATCGTCGAGGACGACTACGACGGCGAGTACCGCTACAGCGGCGCCCCGCTGGCGCCGTTGGCAGCGCTGGACCGCAGTGGCCGCGTGCTCTACGTGGGCACCTTCGGCAAGGTCGCCTTCCCGGCGTTGCGCCTGGGTTACCTGGTGGTGCCGCCAGCGCTGGTGGATGCTTTCTCGCGCAAGCGCGGGGTAACGCTGCGGCACTCGGAAATTGGCACCCAGCAGGTCATGGCCCGGTTCATTGCCGACGGCCACTTCCAGCGCCACATCCGCCGCATGCGCCGCGCGGCGCTGGCGCGCAGGGACGCGTTGCTGAACAACTGGCCTGTGGATATCCCCGGCATCGGTCCGCTGCCGAGCGTCTCCGCCGGCCTGCACCTGACCATTCCGGTGGATACGCTGGCGCGGGAGCAGGAGTTGGTGGCGCAAGCGGAAGCGGTGGGGGTGGAGGTGAACGCCTTGAGCCATTACTGGCTGGAAGATTCGACCGGTCCTGTGGATAACCGGGCGGGGCTGGTGCTGGGGTTTGCGGCGGTGGATGAGGCGGCCACCGTGACCGCCCTATCCCGTTTACGCCAAGCCTGGGCCCCGTAGCAGCGGCCCTGGGCCGCGTCCCAGGCGCCGCGGTGTTGGAAGTCATTGCGCGTCGCGGCCGGACGCCGCCTGCGGCAGCTGCTACGGAGCTTGCTTGCGTAGCAGCGGCCCTGGGCCGCGTCCCAGGCGCCGCGGTGTTGGCAGTTATTGCGCGTCGCGGCCGGACGCCGCCTGCGGCAGCTGCTACGGGGGTTTGCTTGCGTAGCAGCGGCCTTGGGCCGCGTCCCAGGCGCCGCGGTGTTGGAAGTCATTGCGCGTCGCGGCCGGACGCCGCCTGCGGCAGCTGCTACGGGGGCTTGCTTGCGTAGCAGCGGCCTTGGGCCGCGTCCCAGGCGCCGCGGTGTTGGCAGTTATTGCGCGTCATGGCCGGACGCCGCCTGCGGCAGCTGCTACGGGGGGTGGGGTCAGGTGCCCGACTTGATTTTGGTCCATGCTCGTGTGCGTGCCCGTTCCGCGTCGTGGGGCAATGGCTTGAGCGTATACAGCTTGGCCATCATCTCGTCAGTGGGGTACAGGTTCGGGTTGGTGCGGATGGCCTCCGACACCTTGGCGGTGGCGTCCTTGTTGGGGTTGGGGTAGCCGACGAAGTCGCTGATCGGCGCAATCACCTGGGGCTGCAGCAGGTAGTTGATGAATTTATGCGCATCCTCTGGATTGGCCGCGCCCTTGGGGATGGCCAGCATGTCGAACCAGATCGGCGCGCCTTCCTTGGGCAGGCGCATGTCCACCACCACGCCGTTCTTGGCATCGCGGGCGCGGTTGGCAGCCTGGGAGAAGCTGCCCGAGTAGCCCACGGCGACGCAGATGTCGCCATTGG
Organism: Pseudomonas sp. GYB4201; assembly: GCF_056312595.1. NCBI lineage: Bacteria > Pseudomonadati > Pseudomonadota > Gammaproteobacteria > Pseudomonadales > Pseudomonadaceae > Pseudomonas > Pseudomonas sp. GYB4201. The sequence goes on from NZ_JBWGIG010000009.1 coordinate 186,180, forward strand.
CGATGTCAGCCATGTACTTGGACGAGTGGAAATAGGTGATGTACGGGCGGATCTTCATCATCAGCGCCTCGGCCTTCTTGTAGTCGGCCGGGTTGCTGGAGTTGGGGTCCAGGCCCAAGTGCTGCAAGGCCAGCGGCAGAATCTCCGAGGGCGAGTCGAGCATGGCTACGCCGCACTGCTTGAGCTTCTTGATGTTGTCTTCGTTGAACAGCAGGTCCCAGCTGTCCACCGGGGCGTTGTCGCCCAGCACCTGCTTGACCTTGGCCGGGTTGAAGCCGATCAGGATGGTGCCGTACATGTAGGGCACCGCGTACTTGTTGCCCGGGTCATTGAGCTCCAGCAGCTTCATCAGCTTGGGGTCCAGGTGCTCGAAGTTGGTCAGCTTGCTGCGGTCCAGCGGCTGGAATACCCCTGCCTCGATCTGCTTGGCCAGGAACACGTTGGAGGGCACCACCACGTCGTAGCCGGAATTGCCGGTCAGCAGCTTGGCTTCCAGAGCCTCGTTGGTGTCGAAGATGTCGTACACCAGCTTGACGTTGTCGTCCTTCTGGAAGTCCACCAGCGTCTGCGGGGTGATGTAGTCGAACCAGTTGTACACCTTCAGGGTGCGCGGTTCGTCGGCGTGGGCTGCACCACAGGCCAAGGCCAGGGCGCACAGGGCTTGCTTGAACTTATGCATGTTGGCGTTCCTTGAGGGCGCGTTCGAAACCTTCCAGCACGTTCACGGCGTTGATGCCGATCTCTTCCACGGCATAGCCGCCTTCCATCACGAACAGCGTCGGCTTGCCCAAGGCGGCGATACGGCGGCCCATGTTCAGGTAGTCGGGGCTGTCCAGCTTGAACTGCGAGATGGGGTCATCCTTGAAGGTATCCACGCCCAGGGACACGATGATCACGTCCGGCGCGTAGTCGTCGATGCGCTGGCAGGAGGCATCCAGGGCCGCGCCCCAGACGTCCCAGGCGCTGCCGGCGGGCAAGGGGTAGTTGACGTTGAAACCTTCGCCGGCGCCTTCGCCCACTTCATCGGCATAACCCAGGAAGAACGGGAATTCGAACTCAGGGTGGCCGTGGATCGAGGCGAAGAACACGTCGCTGCGCGGGTAGAAAATGGCCTGGGTGCCGTTGCCGTGGTGGTAGTCGACATCCAGGATCGCCACGCGCTGGTGGCCCTGGTCGAGGAAGGCCTGGGCGGCGATGGCGGCGTTGTTCAGGTAGCAGTAGCCGCCCATCACGTCGCTGGCAGCGTGGTGCCCTGGTGGCCGGCACAGGGCGAAGGCGCTGTAGGCGCCGGCTTGCATGGCAGCCTGGGCGGTCAGGGCGACCTGGGCGGCGCTGTAGGCGGCTTGCCAGGTGCCGGCGGTGATCGGCGCGCCGCCGTCGAAGGAGTAGTAGCCCAGCTCGCCCAGCAGGGTGGTGGGCTTGATGGCGCGCAGGGTACGGGCCGGCCAGGTGAACGGCATGATGTCGTCCTCGCGGCCCAGCTCGACCCAGCGCTGCCAGGCACCCTGGAAGAAGTCCAGGTAGCCCTTGTCGTGAATGCGCTCGATGGGCGCGCGGCCAAAGTCCTTGGGTGCCTGCACCGGGCCCAGCTCACGGTCCTTGACCCGCTGCAGCACGTGGTCGGCGCGCGAGGGCATCTCGAAGCAGGGCATCAGTTGCCCGTCGATCAGCTCGCAGCGGCCGTGGTGCAGGTGGTGGTCGTCCGAATAAATCGTCAGCATTTTCTTATTCTCCGGTGGCTGAATCAGGGCTCCATTCTTGATGTGCCAGCGGCGAATCGGGAACGTCGGGAACGGCCAAAAGGGGATCGATATGGCCAAGCGTGCTGACCGGATTTCGCCCCCGTTTGACGCAAAGCGCACCAATCAGGCGCGGAAATGGCTTGGCGCCACGCCGCTCCAGCGTACGAAGGCGTGGCGGAAACTGGCGGTTTCGCTGAAGCCCAGGGTCTCGGCAATGCGGTAGATGGGGAGCTGCTTGTCGGCCAGCAGATGCTTGGCGCGTTCGAAGCGCAGTTGGTCGAGCAGGTCCTGGTAGCTGCTGCCCACGTCGCTGAGGTGGCGGCGCAGGGTGCGCGCCGAGCAGTTCATCTGCCGCGCCAGGCCGTCCAGCCCGGGTGCATCGGCCAGCTGTGCTTCAAGCAGTTGGCGAATGCGCCCCAGCCAGGCCTGGCGGCCGGTGAACTCCAGGTTCTGCACGCGGCAGCGCTCGGCCATGGCGCGGTGGGTGACCGGGTCGGCCAGGGGCAGTGGCTGGTCCAGCCAGGCCTTGTCGAAGGCAAAGGCATGGTCGCAGGCCTCGAAGTGCATCGGGCAATCGAAGGTCTCGGCATAGCCGTGGTGGTAGCGGGGGGCGGCATGGGCAAAGCGCGCGGCCAGCAAGGGCAGGGGGTGGCCCAGCAGGTCGTCGCAGATCACCTTCAGCGAGGTCATGCACAGCTCGGCGTTGAACACCGCCAGGGCGGGGCTGTCGGTGTAATGGCTGGCGCTGAACCAGATGCGTTCGCCATCGTCCTTGAGTTGCAGGTGGAAAAGTGTTCCCAGCAGTGCCGGATATTGCAGTGCCAGGCGCAGGGCGTCACCGAAAGTGGCACTGGACAGCAGCGCGTAGCCGAGCATGCCGTAGGCGGAAACGTGCATGCGCCGGCCCAGCTCCAGGCCGATTTCCTCGCGCAGGGCCACGGCGTTGGCGCATACCTGCATTTCCTGGCTGGTGGTGATGCGTGGGTCGGCGCGGCTCAGGTCGGCGGGGCTGATGCCGCTGCCGGCCAACAGCGCCTCACTGGTCAAACCTTCGGATTTGAAGGTGTTGAGCACCAGGGAAACTGCGTTGAGGGTGGTGAGGTGGGAATGCAGCATGCTCGATATCCGACGGGAACCTGGCGGATACCGAGCAAGGAGCGTGCCTCTCGTTACCGGTTAGGCCAACTCACCGCACAGATCCAGCTCCACCAGGCGGCGCACCTCGGCCACCGGCAGGCCAGCGCCCAGCAACGCATGCAGCTTGCCGAACGCCGCTTCGCGGGTCATGCCGCCACCGGCCAGCACGCCGGCGGTGCGTAGGCCGCTGCCGGCCTCGTAGACGTCGAACTCCACGCCGCCTTCATGGCACTGGGTCACGGCCACGATGACCACGCCGCTGGCCTGGGCAGCCTGCAGCGCGGTAATGAAGCCTGGGTTATCGCACGGGCCGGTGCCGCTGCCGTAGCACTCCAGCACCACGCCCTGCACGCCGCTGGCCAGCACTGCGTTCAAGGGTTCGGCGCCGAAGCCGGGGAACAGTGGCAGCACCGCTACCTTGGCTAGGGCCTTGGGCTGGTTGTAGCCCAAGGCTGCTGGCAGTTGCCCGGCCGTGGCCACGCCACCACGGCGCTTGAGGGCGGCGAAAGGGTTGCGGCCAAAGCTGCGGATTTTCGCGCAGCGGGTCGGCGCCAGCAGCTCGCCGTGGAAGTACAGCTGCACGCCGGCTGGCAGGCCCTGGCCCAGGGCCAGCAGGGCGCCGTTGATGTTTTCCCAGGCGTCGCTGTCCGGCACACCGGCGGGCAGCATGGAGCCGGTGAACACCACGGGCGCCGGCAGGCCCAGCAGCTGGAAGCTCATGGCCGCCGCGCTGTAGGCCAGGGTGTCGGTGCCATGCAGCACCAGTACCGCGTCGCAGCCATCCGCTTCCACGGCCTGGACCACGGCTTCACGCAGGCGCTGCCAGTAGTCGGGGGTCATGTTGGCGCTGTCGATCAGCGGCAGCAGCTCGCGGAAGCGCCAGGCCGGGATGGCCAGCTCGGGGTGGCCGGCCAGTTGCTCGCGCAGGCGCTGTTCGAAGCCCGAGGCAGGTGCCAGGCCGTTGGCCGTGGCCTGCATGCCGATGGTGCCACCGGTGTAGAGCACCATCACTTGACGGGCGGGTACTGCATGGGGCGAATTCATGTGCCCGGTCTCCTAGCGAATGAGGCTGTGGTCGAGCATGGCTTCGGCCACCAGCTGGGTGACATCGACCAGTTGCTTGTCGGTGTCGATATCGGCGATCAGGGGCAGCTCGGTGCACGCCAGCAACACCGTGTCCGACTCGATGCTGTCCAGCAGCCGGGCGAAACGCGGTCGCAGCTCGGGGTGCTTGGGCCCCAGCGCCTTGATGTCGTAGATCAGTTGATGCAAGGCCTGGGCCTGCACCGGTTCGAACGCCACGTGCTGGCGCAGCGAGCGGTACGGCGACCACTCGCCCAGCTCGGCCACCGGGCGTGCGCCCAGCAGGCACACGCGGGTCAGGCCGCGGCTGCGCAGGTAGTGTTCGAGCACGTCGCAGAACGAGACGAACACACTACGCAGGTTCAGCTCGCGAATGCGCTCGGCAAATAGGTTCAAGGTATTACAGGCAATGGCGAAGGCAGCGACGGTGCCGTCCAGGGCCAGGACGTCCTGGCGCAGGGCGTTCCACACTTGCTGTTCGGTCTTCTGCAATTCCATGGACAACCCCAGTTCGGGGTCGGAGATGATCGACACCGCGGGGGCATCGAGGTCGCCGCGAAACGCCTGGCCCAGGCGGCGACGGTTTTCTTCCAGCAGCTTGGCCCACATGTCCATCCCGGCTTCTGGCCCAGAGCCGGTGATGATCCCGAGCCTGGGCCGGGCGACATAGTCGCCCGGGGCCAGGTGGGTGGGCATGAATGCCCCGGCCATTTAGCGTTGTGCCTGGGCCAGGTTCACAGCCTTGTCGGCTTCGGTGCCGGCAGCCACGGCTGGCCACGACTTGGCGTCGATGTCCAGGTCCGGGAACTGGCTGGCGTCGAACACCGGGGTCTTGATGCCGGCCTTGCGCTGGGCATCGTAGTCCGCCAGCAGGCGCAGGCCGATGTTGAACAGCATGGCCAGGGCGATCAGATTGACGAACGCCAGCATGGTCATGGTGATGTCGGCGAAGGCGAACACGGTGCTCAGGTCTTCGACCGCGCCCCACACGATCAGCGCCAGTACCAGTGCACGGTAGCCGATCAGCGCCTTGCGGTTTTCACCGACCAGGAAGCGCAGGCTGTTCTCGCCCAGGTAGTAGTTGTAGAGGATCGAGGTGAACACGAACAGCGCCAGGGCCACGCTGATGAACATGCGGCCCCAGTCACCGACCACGGCGGCCAGCGAGTTCTGGGTCAGGGCAATGCCGTCACCTTCGAAGCCCGGGGTGTAGAAGCCCGACAGCAGGATCAGCAGGGCGGTGCAGGTGCAGATCACGAAGGTGTCCAGGAACACGCTGAACGCCTGGACCACACCCTGGGCAACCGGGTGCTCGACCTGGGCCACGGCGGCCACGTTCGGGGCGCTGCCCAGGCCGGCTTCGTTGGCGAATACGCCGCGCTTCACACCCATCACAATGGCGCTGCCCACCAGGCCACCGAAGGCCTGGTCAAGGCCGAAGGCGCTCTTGACGATGGTTTCCAGCATGGCTGGCACGTGTTCGAACTGCAGGCCGATCACGTACAGGGTCACGCCGATGTACACCAGGGTCTTCACCGGTACCAGCAGGTCCGCCACCTTGGCGATGCGCTTGATGCCGCCCACGAACACCAGGCCCAGCAGCACGGCCAGGGCGATGCCGGTCTTGTGCACGTCGAGGCCGAAGGCGTTGTTCAGCGAGTGGGTCACGGCGTGCGATTGCAGGCCGTTGAAGGCGAAGCCGAAGGTTACCAGCAGCAGGATGGCCATCAGCATGCCCAGCTTGCGCTTGCCCAGGCCGTGCTGGATGTAATACGAAGGACCGCCGCGGAACTGGCCCTCGGAGTCGCAACGTTTGTACAGCTGACCCAGGGTGCACTCGAAGAAGCTGCTGGACATGCCCACCAGCGCGGTGACCCACATCCAGAACACGGCGCCAGGGCCACCCAGGGTCACCGCAATGCCGACGCCGGCGATGTTGCCCGCGCCCACGCGGCCAGCCAGGCTGAGCATCAGCGCCTGAAACGAACTCAGCTGGTCCGAGCTGCTCTTGAGGCTGTCACGGAACACCGCGAACATGTGGAAGAAGTGTCGAAGCTGGACGAAACGCGAGCGGATCGTGAAATAGCTGCCGAGGCCGACAATAAGCACGATCAGTACTTTGCCCGAGAGGAAGTCGTTGATGACTTCAAGCATGGAGTAATCCTCGCTGTTTTTTTTTTGATGGCGAATTTGACTGGTCCGGGTGCAACACGCCGCACCCAGTTACCGGGGCGCAAATGGTTGGCGATTGACCCGTGCGGAGCAATTTCGCGGGTTGATGGAAAATGACGCTACTTGATGCTACCTTCGCGCTCCTTGGCGCCATATCGACGAGCTGCACATGCGTGAATATCTCCCGGCGAACCTGCAGTTGCTGTGTCGGCACTATCCGTCCATTGCCGAGGTGTGTCGGCGGCTGGACATCAACCGTGCGCAGTTCAACAAATACCTGAGTGGCCAGAGCCTGCCGACGCCCTACAACCTCAAGCGCATCTGCGACTTTTTCGGGGTCGAGGAATACGAGATCGGCCTGCCGGCCGAGCAATTCACGCGTTTGATCGGCGTGCGTCACCGCCACACCGTGGAACAGCCGGAAATGACCGGGCCGCAACGGGCCCTGGAGCATCTGCGCCAGCGTTCATCCCCGGACCTGGCCGCCCACCTGGGCTATTACTACGAGTACTACCACTCGATGTCGGTTCCGGGGCACATCCTGTGCTCGCTGGTACACGTGCACGAAGAGGGCGGGCACTATACCTATGAGCGCAGCGAACGTCTGCAAACGCCGGGTATCAAGGGTGAAGAATACGAGCGCTACCGTTACCTGGGGGTGGCCTATAGCCTGCAAAACCGGCTGTTCTTCGTCGATTACGAATCGCTGACCTCGAATGAAATCTGCCAGACGGTGCTCATCCCCAGCTACAAGGCGCGCATCAAGCGCCTCAATGGCCTGAAGATCGGCGTGTCCTCCGCCGACCACCGCGCCCCGGCGTGCACGCGGGTGGTGTGGGAATTCCTGGGCAAGGACATCAACCGCGTCGACGCCTACCGCCGCGTGCGCTTGTACAAGCCCGACGACCCCGAGATCGACACCGACCTGCGCGAACGCCTGGCGCAGACGCAGGTGGTGGATGGGTTGTTCCAGATCGGGTGAGCATGCCCCCGTAGCAGCTCCGAAGGCTGCGTCCGGCGGCAGTCCTGTGTTGCCCCGGGACGCGGCCTGGGGCCGCTACTACAGCGGGGTTGTGCGCAGGGTTTCGCGTAGCCGCTGCCGCCAGGCTGCGTCCGGCGGCAGTCCTGTGTTGCCGCGGGACGCGGCCTGGGGCCGCTGCTACAGCGGGGTTGTGCGCAGGGTTTCGCGTAGCCGCTGCCGCCAGGCTGCGCTGGCCCCTGAGTGCACTGGAGATCTTCAGCGAGGTGAAGGGTTGCGCAGCCTGCGGCAGTGGCTACAGAGACACGTAGCAGCTGCCGAAGGCTGCGTCCGGTGGCAGTCCTGTGTTGCCCCGGGACGCGGCCTGGGGCCGCTGCTACAGCGGGTTGTGCGCAGGGTTTCGCGTAGCCGCTGCCGCCAGGCTGCGCTGGCCCCTGAGTGCACTGGAGATCTTCAGCGAGGTGAAGGGTTGCGCAGCCTGGGGCCGCTGCTACAGCGGGTTGTGCGCAGGGTTTCGCGTAGCCGCTGCCGGCAGGCTGCGCTGGCCCCTGAGTGCACTGGAGATCTTCAGCGAGGTGAAGGGTTGCGCAGCCTGCGGCAGCGACTACAGCGACGACCGCAGTGTCTCCGCGAAGACAGTTGCTGCTACAAAGGGCTTCCGCGGGCTGCTCTACATTAAAAGTAATACCCAATGTTCACGTTGGTGCGGTAATACCACTGGTTGCTCCCGCTCGATGACGTGCTGGTCCACCCCGTGCCGTTCTCCGCCCCTCCGAACGGGTTGGCGTTCTTCGCCCAGGTGAAGTCCACCCACGCCATGATCGGCATGGCGATGAACTGCGCGCCCACGGTGAACATCTGCGAGTCGTCCCAGCCGCTCTTGTCTTTCATCATGCGGCTGTAGTCGTTGTACAGCTTGATCTTCTTCAACTGCCCAAGGCTTGGCGTATAGATGTCATAACCCACGTTGAGCGAGGCGAGGGTGGCCTTGGCCGCGATCAGGTACGCAGGCGTCAGGCCGTTGCCGCCCATCAGCACCGAGTCATTGCTGACGCCGGTGGGGTTCTTGGGATCGTATTCGTAGCGGATGCCCTGGCCTGTCACGGTCCACGGCCCGCTGTTGAAGATGGCGTGTACACCGGCGGCCCAGTAGCTGCCGTTGTCGTCGGTGGTGGCGTTGTACAGCTGCGAGGCGGCCAGCGAGGCGCCGATCTCGCTGCTCCAGTCACTGCCGCGGAAGGTGCGTGCAACCCGGGCGTTGACCTGGTTGCGCTTCTCGTTGTCCTGGCGCGACTGGGTGATGGCCACCGCGTTGTCCTTCAAGTCGGCATAGCGGCCGATTTCCGGCGAATAGCGGATATCGGACGGCAACATGCGCGGGAAATAGCCCAGCTGCAGATCCCAATCCTTGTCCTTGTAGCTGTACTTCAGGCCGGTGCCGGCGCTTACCCCGTAACCCATGAAGAAGGGGATGTGGTAGCTCCAGCCGAACTGTGGATAAGGTTCCAGGCCGAACGGCTTGAACGGCGCGCCCAGTTGCAGGGTGGAGTTGCTGGTGAATTTGTAGCCAACGAAACCGTGGTCCACCGAATGCTTGCCATCGTCCTGGAACCAATAGCCCACATCGCCATACGCCTGTTTATAAGTGGCCTTTACGTCGAGGCGGAAGGTGTCGAACAGGAAGCGCCCGTTGTTCTCGGTAGTCTTCCAGTGCTCGTCGCGGTAGTTGGTGCGCAGCGCACCGCCGATGTCCAGGCTGCTGTCGCCATCGTCACTGCGCCAGGCGATATGCGGGAACGGTTTTTTAACGTCACTGGGTACATCGGGTGCAGCCGGGCCGGGTTCGGCGGCCAATGCAGCACAACTGCTGATAATCAAACCCAGGCCAATCACAGACTTTTTCATTGCTATCCCCAACCCTGCAAAGTTGCTGCGGTTAAAAACAATGGGCAACAGTTTTCCGTGGCTCGAATGGGCGAGCGCGGTGTTGAATCATTGAGTGACAGGGCCCACTGTTTTAAGGATGGAACGCTGTGTTATGTGTGAACCCACGATGGATTTAGCAGGAAGTGTGCCAGTGATTTAATTATGGTCTGGGCTAAATAAAGCCAGCTAATTCAATGCTTTATATATAAAACAGGTTGTTTTGTGCCGCCCTTGAAACACCGCGATAGCCCGGTAACAGCGGTGTGCTTCCTTAGTGCACGGCCACCTCAATATGGGGCGCTGGGCTACGTTCATAAAAAAGCCGGCATATTCGCCGGCTCCAGGAAGTTATATATCCAATATCAACCGTCGACTCTTGCAGCCCGATACACACACCATCATCGACTTGTTGGCCGCGCGTTCTGCCTTTGTCAGTACACCATCACGGTGATCAACATCACCTTCCACAACTTTGGTTTCACAGGAACCACACACACCCTCGCGGCAGCTGTAATCAATGTCACAGCCCGCTTCCAGCAATACATCAAGCAAGTTCAACCCAGGCTCTACATTCAATGTTTTGCCCGACTTGCTGAGTTCCACGCTGTAGCTGCTTTGCGCTTCCTCGCTCGGTGCAACTTCTACCGCCGCGAAGCGTTCGATGTGCGCATGTGGATAACCCAGGCTTTCGCAGGTGCTTTCAAAGGCATTCAGCATCGGCGTCGGCCCGCAGCAGTAGAAGTGCGTGTCCGCTGGCTGGCCCGCCAGGTAGTGGGCCAGGTCCGGCGGCACGCCTTTCTCGTCGTTGAAGTGGTAAACCACCTTGGCGTCCAGGCCGCCCAGCGATTCGACCAGCGCCGCCTCCTGGCGTGAGCGCGCGCAGTAGATCAGCTGCGCCGACTTACCCAAGGCCAGCAGCTGGCGGAACATGCAGTAGATCGGGGTGATGCCGATGCCGCCGGCCACCAGCACGCTGTGTTTCGCGTTCAGGTCCAGGGCGAAGTTATTGCGCGGCTGCGAGATCTTCAGCTGCATGCCCACGCGCAATTGCGCGTGCACGTATTCCGAGCCGCCGCGGCTGTTGCGGTCGCGCAGGATGCCGACCACGTAGCGGCCCTGGTCGCTGGGCGCGTTCAGCAGGGAGTAGCTGCGCACCAGGCCGTTGGGCAGGTGCAGGTCAATGTGCGAGCCGGCTTCGAACGGCGCGAACACGGTGTCGCCCCACGGGCGCAGTTCGACGCTGATAATGCCTTCGGCTTCGTAGCGCAGGGTGTGTACCAGCGCGTTGATGGTGTGGTTAACGGACATGCTTGGGCTCCCCGGCGCGCTTACAGTTGCTTGGCTTCGATCAGCTCGAGTTGCGCCTTGGCCTGGCTCTTCAGGTAGCGGCGCAGGCGCACCACGCCCAGGTCGTGCTGGTAAAGGTTTTCGCGCTGGTTGGCGTCCGGCTCCATGAACTCCAGCAGCACGCGGTCCTGTTCCAGCACGGCCCAGTGGCGAGCTTCCAGGCGGTTCTTGTAGAGGAAGCGCCAGGTGTCGCGCTGCCAGCCGGTGAGCGGGCGGGCGCGCCAGTGGAACACCGCAGCCAGCGCGCGGCTGCTGGGGGTGTAGCTACCGATGATGGTGAAGTTGCCGCCCGGGCCGCCGGTTTTCGGGTAAGGAATTTCCAGGCGCAGCCAGTGGCAGCCGTTGTCGAGGAATTCAGTCCAGTCGAAGTTGACGCCGCGCTGGCCTTCCTTCTCGAAGAAGAAGCCCTGGTCGGTGTCACGGGTGACGAACTTGGCGGTGGCTTCGCCTTCGCTCATGGAGTGGGACATCTTGTGCAGGTAGGTGCCGTGCATCGGGTCCATGACGTTGTCGAGCACATAGCGGTAGTCGCCTTTCCACTCGGTGTAGCAGAGGAAGCTGCTCCACTCGGGCGAGGTCAGCTGCTCGGGCAGCACCAGCGCCGGCGGCGTGTCCAGGTGCGGGTCGGTGGCGTTGAACAGGAAAATCGCGCCAGCGGCCTCGCGGGTGTGGAACATACGGGTAGGGCGGGCGCCTTCCAGCTTGCAGCCGGGGCTACCGGGCACCTTGGTGACGGTGCCGTCGCAGCGCACTTCGATGCCATGGTACGGGCACTGCAGGCGGTCACCCAGCACCGGGCCTTGGGACAACGGTGCGCCACGGTGCGGGCAGTGGTCTTCCAGGGCATGAACCTTACCGTCGTTGTCACGCCACAGGGCAATCTTGTAGCCCAGGCGGCGCACCGACAGCGGCTTTTCGCCCAGCAGTTCGGACGGCAATACGGGGAACCACAGGTCTTTCAGGCCGTTGGCCAGCAGGTTCTCAACAGGGTCAGCGGTCACGTGCATATTCATGTTCTTCTACCTCGGGCGTCTTACGCGCCCAGCCGGGCCATCAGGGTCTTGTAGGCTTCTTCGGTCCACTCGCCGGTGGTCAGCGGGCAGGGTGGGCCGGCGTGGTTCAGGTGTGCCAGCAACGCCGGCAGGTCGGCGACGCCGCTGCCGTAGGCGCGTTCGATGGAGTCGCCCAGCAGGTCTTCGAAGGGCGTGTTGGGGCGTTTGCGCGCCTGATGGGGCTGCAGGTACGGTTCGGTGTTGTTCATGTCATTGGCCTTTGAATAGGGGAATAGGGCTCAGCGCTGGCCGCTTTCCTTGGGCTTGTCGGTGAGGAATTTGCCCTGGGGCGCTTCCACGTGCTGCTGGCGCCGGGTGTTGCCGTCGATGCCGCCGGCAATCGCCCACTCGGCGAACACCGTGGGGCCCGGTTCGAACTCCCGTGGCTGCCATTCGCCGGTCAGCTGGTCTTCGTCGGCGTAGTACTCGATCAGCGCGCCGGCGGGATTCTTGAAGTACCAGAAGAACGCTGATGACACCGGGTGGCGGCCCGGGCCGATCTCGGTGGCCCAGCCGCTGCGCGAGATGTGCATGCCGCCGCCGAACACTTCGTGCACGTCGCGCACGGTGAAGGCCACGTGGTTCAAGCCGGCGCGCGGGGCGGGCAGTTGCAGCATGAACAGGTCGTGGTGGCCGCCCTCTTCGGCGGTGCGCAGGAAGGCGCCGCGGTTGGGGTAGCGGTCCGAGGCCTGGAAGCCGAAGCGCTCGTGGTAGAAGGCTTCGCAGGCGTTTACGTCTGTGACGAAGAACACCACGTGCCCCACTTCGATCGGCGTGGCGCGCTCATAGATCGGCGCTGGTTTGTTGATACGGCCCTTGGTCTGCCAGGTGTTGTGGCCGCTGCATTCGATCTCCAGCTCACGCTTGCGGGTGACCTGCAAGCGAATCGCCAGGCCGTTGGGGTCGGTGCAGCCAATGCGGCCGTTGCCTTCCACAAAGCCCGGGTCTTTGGCGATGCGCTCGCTGTACATGGCCAGGTCGGCTTCGTTCGCCACGCCCCACACCACTTCGCGCACGGTGGAACCGGCTTCGATGGCGGGCGGCAGGCCGGGTTTGTCGATGGCCGCCAGCACCACGCGGCAGCCGTTGAGGGTTTCGAAGATCACCTCGTCGGCCTGCTCGCTGACCTTGTTCAGGCCCCAGTCGCTGAAAAAGCGTGCGCAGGTGGCCAGGTCCTCGACGCCGTAGGTGACTTCATCAATACCTAAAACGCTCATCACGCTACCTCTCAGTGGCCGTTGGCCCAGGCCAATGGCTGTTCGTTCATGCCCCAGTAGAGGCTCTTCTGTTCCATGTACTGCAAAATCCCCAGGCGGCCTTTTTCACGGCCCAGGCCGCTGTCGCGCCAGCCGCCGAACGGTGTGGAAATGGAGAACTGCTTGTAGGTGTTGATCCACACCGTGCCCGCCTGGATCTTGCGGCCCAGGGCCCAGGCGCGTTTGTAGTCGCGGGTCCAGATGCCGGCCGCCAGGGCGTACAGGCTGTCGTTGGCCTGCTCGACCAGTTCGTCTTCGTCGTCGAAGGGCATCGCCACCAATACCGGCCCGAAGATTTCCTCCTGGCAGGTCTGCTGGCTGTTGGTCAGGCCTTCGAGAATGGTGGGCGGGAAGAAGTAGCCGTTGTCGTAGATGCCGCCGGTAGGACGCTGGCCGCCCAGGCGCAGGCTGCCACCTTCGGCGAGGCCCAGGGCCACGTAGCGTTCCACCGACTCGCGGTGGCTGGCGCTGATCAGCGGACCCATCTGCGTGTTTTCGTCGGCGGGGTCGCCCAGGCGCAGTTTCGCCGCGCCAGCCACCAGGCGCTCCATGAACGGCTCATACAGCGAGCGCGCCACGAACAGCCGCGAACCGGCGATGCAGGCTTCGCCCGACGAACTGAAAATGCCGTACAGCACCCCGGCCACGGCGTGGTCCAGGTCGGCGTCATCCAGCACGATGGTCGGTGACTTGCCGCCCAGTTCCAGCGACACCGGCATCATCTTGTCGGCGGCAATGTGGGCGATGTGCTTGCCGGTCCTGGTGCCGCCGGTGAACGACACGCGCTTGATCAGCGGGTGCTGGGTGAGGGCGTCACCCAGCAGCGAACCCTTGCCGGGCAGCACGCTGACCAGCCCTTTGGGCAGGCCGGCGTCTTCGCAGATGCGCGCCAGTTGCAGGGCCAGCAGCGGGGTGATTTCCGCTGGCTTGATCACCACCGCGTTGCCGGCTGCCAAGGCTGGCGCGACTTTCTGCGCCTCGCTGGCGATGGGCGAGTTCCACGGCGTGATCGCCGCCACGACGCCCATGGGCTCATAGACGCTCATGGTCACGAAGTCGCCGCGCGACGGCGTGATGGTTTCTTCCAGGGTTTCGCAGGCCGCTGCGAAGAACTGGAACGTGCCGGCGGCGCTGGCCACCAGCGCGCGGGTTTCACCGATGGGCTTGCCGTTGTCCTGGCGTTGCAGCTGCGCCAGTTCTTCGCTGCGCTCGCGAATAAGCGCGGCGATGCGGTACAGCACGCTGGCGCGCTCATGGGGTTTGCGCTGCGCCCAGCCGCTGTGCAGGAACGCTTCATGGGCGCCGCGCACGGCGTCTTCCACGTCTTCCAGGCTGGCGGCGTTGAGCCAGGCCACCGGCTCGCCGGTGGCGGGGTAGCGGGTGGCGTAGCGTTCGCCACGGCCCAGGCGCCACTGGCCGGCGATGCAGATGGGTAAGGTCTGTTCCAAGGTCATGTTCATCCCCTAGATGGAAATCGCGTGGGCGTGGTTGCCGAGGGCGCGGACCACGCTGTACACGGTAAGGGCCGAGGTCTTCGGGTTGGCCTGCAGCGGCTTGCCGCGCAGGCTCAACTCGAAACCACCGAAGGCGCCGCGGGCTTCGAACTGGTGCACGTTTTCGTCGCTGTACGGATCGGCGATCAGCGTTACGTGGGTGCGGTCCAGGCCGATGCCCGCCAGCGACAGGGTGGCGGCGACGTTGGCGTTCCTCGGATAAAGCTGCGCGGCTTCGCGGGCGCTGCCCTGGAAAATCACCGTGGCTTCGGTGATGGTGTCCAGGTCGCAGGCCAGCTCGCCGGGCGTGTTCTTCCAGGCGCGCGCCGGTTTGCGGCCGGTGTAATTGACCGCGTCCAAGCCGCCGACCTTGGCGGCCGACAGCGCATCGATGCCGCCGATGGCGCCGGGCAGCAGCTCGATGCGCGTCTGCCCACGCTCGGCGGCCGCCTCCAGGCGTTCCACCAGGCCCACTTCCGACAGCGCGCCCACCGACACAATCAGGCAGGCGATGCCACGCTCAAGCGCCGGCAGCACGTGTTCCTCGATGGCCCGGTGGCCGGCGCACTCCACCAGCAGGTCCGGGCGGGCGTCGGCGGGCAGGGCGGTGAGCACTTGCGGCGGTTGGCTGAAACTGGCCAGGCGCTGGCGCACCAGGTCTTCGGAACCCGCCGAGGCGATGACGTAGTCAACGCACAGGCTTGGGTCCTTCTCCAGCAACTCCAGCACGCCGACGCCAATGGCGCCGCAGCCGATCATGGTGATATGCAGCATGGCGCGGTCCTCAGGCAGTGGCCTTCTGAGCCTTGGTTTCGCTGTTGGGCGGGCCGGCGAACTGGGTGGCAAAACCACCGACGGCAAGCATGTCCACTTCCAGCAGGAAGGGGCCCGGCTCGGCGAGTGCACCTTCGATCACGCCGCCGAAGTTTTTCAGGTCGCTGACCAGCGCGTGGCGCAGGCCCATGGATTCGGCCAGCTGCGCGTAGTCCGGGGTGTGCAGTTCCACGTAGGCGTGGCGGGCGCCGTAGATGGCGTCCTGGATATTGCGGATCACGCCGTAGCGCTGGTCGTTCATCAGCAGGATCACCACGTTGGCTTTTTCCTGCACCAGGGTCGCCAGCTCACCCAGGTTGAGAATGAAGCCGCCGTCGCCGGCCAGGGCGAACACCTTGCGCTCCGGCGCGGTTTCGGCAGCCGCCACCGCGGCGCCAATGCCCATGGCCAGTGCCTGGCCGATACCGCCGCCCAAGGCGTGCACGCCGGCGCGCGGGTGGAACAGGTTGATCAGACGGTTGCCCCAGATGCTGTTCGACAGGGTCACGTCGCGCACCCAGGAGAAGTTGCGGCCAGTGACGGCTTGCAGCTGTTCCACCAGGGCGGTGTAGGGGCCCAGATCGCTGTTGAGCTGGGCGCGGGACTTGCTGCGCACCGCAGATAGTTCCACGTGGAACATTGGGTCTAAATTCAGTCGGCCTTCCAGTCGGTCGGCCAAACCGTCCAATGCCAGGGCTGTATCCCCGCACACGAACTGGTCGCTGCTGTAGCTGCGGCCTTCGATGGCTGGGTTGGCGTCGATGCGCAGGGTGGTCTGGGGCAGCTTCAGCGCGTACTTGAAGGTCTCGTTGGAGCGCAGGCGCGAACCGGCCACCAGCAACACATCGCACGATTGCATGAACTGTTCCACGGCACGGTTCTGCGAGAACGCACCCAGGCAACGCTCGTCGTCTTCGTTCACTACGCCGCGGCCTTGGGTAGAGGTGATGACACCCACGCCCATGGCCATCAGTCGCTTCACCTGCTTGCCCGCATGGCGCGCGCCGCCGCCGAGCCACAGCATCGGGCGCTTGGCACCGGCCATGCGTTCGGCCAGCGCATCCAACGCTTCCGGTGCCGGCACTGCGACCGGGATCGGCAGCGGCGCCAGGTCAGTCGGCATGGTGATGAAGGTGGATTGGATATCGATCGGGATCTCGACGCTGACCGGGCCGGTGGGCGCGGTGAGGGCGGTCTGCACGGCCAGCTTCAGGGTGCTGAGCGCGGTCTCCACGCTGCGCACGCGGAAGGCGGCTTTTGACACGGCCTTGAGCATGGTCAGCTGGTCGCGGGCCTCGTGGATGTAGGCGAATTCCTGGTCCAGGTATTGGGTCTCGATCTGCCCGGTGATGTGCAGCAGTGGCGTGCCGGCGGTCTGTGCTTCCACCATGGCGCCGGCGGCGTTACCGGCCGCGGTGCCGGTGGAGGTCAGGCACACGCCCAGGCCGCCGGTGGTGCGCGCGTAAGCGTCGGCCATGTTGGTGGCGCCGGCTTCGCCGCGGGCCATGACGAAGCGGATGTTGCCGCGCACGGCGAAGGCATCGAGGATCGGCATGTTGTGAATCGAGATGACCCCGAACGCGGCCTTCACGTCGCACTGTTCGAGGAACGCAGTAATGGCAGCACCTACGGTGACTTGGTTGTCGTTACGCATGACGGGACAGGCCTCCAGAAACGTCGATATGGCTGCCTGTGGTGTAAGCCGACAAGGGCGAAGCCAGGAACAGGATCGCGCGGGCTGCCTCTACGGGCAGGCCCAGGCGGCCCAGGGGAATGTGTTTGCGTTGCGCCAGTTGCGCGGTCCATTGCGGCCAGTCCAGGTGGCGCTCTTCACGGGCTTCGAAGCGGCGGCGCCACTGGCCCGACTCCACCAGGCCGATGAGGATGCCGTTGACCCGGATGCTTTTCTCGGCGAACTCGGTGGCCATGGAACGCACCAGGTTCTTCAGCCCGGCGCGGGCGGCCGAGGTGGCGACCATGTGCGGCTCGGGCTGGCTGGCCAGCAGCGAATTCACGCAGACAATGGCCGCCGCCGGGCAGCGTTCAAGCTGGGGCATGAAGGCGCGCACCGGGTTGATCACCGAGAAGAACTTGAGGTTCAGCTCTTCGGTCCAGGCCGCATCGGTGGTGTCGGCGAAGGTCGACACCCGCCCTTGGCCGGCGTTGTTGATCAGCATCTGCGCCGGGCCGAAGGCGGCTTCACTGGCGGCGGCAAACGCCTGCACGCTGGTGGCGTCGAGCACGTCGCACACCTGGGCCAGCAACTGAGCGTGAGGAAAGCGTGCGCGCAGGTCGGCTTCGGCGCTGTGCAGGCGGTCTTGGTTGCGGCCACAGAAGGCGACCTTGGCGCCGGCTTCCAGCAGCAGTTCGACACAGGCCAGGCCGATGCCGGAAGAGCCGCCGGTGACGATCGCCGTGCTGCCTTGAATCTGATAAAGGCTCATCTCAGTCCCTCATCAGCGCAGTGACGCGGCTGCCATGGCTGGGGGTGTAATTGAGCAGGCGCGACAGTTCGTCGGCGCTGCGGCGCACCTGGGCCAGGGTTTCCTCGAAATTGACGTGGCCAATTTGCGTGGTCGGAATGGTCACGCCCAGCGCTGCCACCACGCAGCCGCTGTGGTCGCGCACGGGCGCGGCAACGGTGGAGATCGCCGATTCGAAGAAGCCTTCGCCGCTGACGTAGCCACGCTGGCGGTCGGCCTGCACCAGGTTGAACAGGTCCAGCACGGTCTTCGGCGTGCACAACGAGTGCTGTTCCAGGTGCTCTTCGGGGTACAGCTCGCGCAGCTCGGCCAGGCTCAGGTCTTCCAGCAGGATGCGCCCCAGCACGGTGGCGTGGGCGGGCAGGCGGGTGCCGACGTTGACCGCGCTGGAGAACACCGACGGCGGCGAGACCTTGGCGACATAGACGATGGAGCGGCCGTCGCGTACCACCAGGTTGCTGGGGTAGTTGAGCTTGTCGCACAGGCGCGCCAGCAGCGGCTGGCCCAGTTCGGTCAGTTCCAGCGACGCCAGGTACTCGAAGCCCAGGCGCAGCACCGACATGCCCAGGCGGTATTCATTGCCGCTGCGGGTGACGAAGCCCATGGTTTCCAACGTGGTGAGCAGGCGGAAAATGGTCGAGCGCGGCAGCTCCAGGCGGCGCGCCAATTCCGGCGCCGTGAGGGTGCGGTTCTGCCGGCTGAATTCGCACAGCAGCAACAGGCCGCGCTCCAGGCCCGGGACAATGTATTTGTCCTGGGCGTCCTTGTTCAGATCTGAGTCGTTCATTGGGCACTACCTGTCAAAGATTCCTTGAGGGCGAAGGCCAGGCGGCCTGCCACCACGGCGGGTTGTTCTATGGGGCTGGCGTGGCCAGCGTCGGCGATCAGGTTGAAGCTGGCGCCCAGGGCCTTGGCCAGGGTCAGGCAGCCTTCGGGGGCAGTGATCGCGTCGGCTTCGCCGCAGTGCACTTCGCAGGGCACCGGCAGCGGGGCGTGGCGCAGCAGGTCGTCGCCGCACAGCAGCTCGATGGCCTGGCGATAACCGTGTTGATTCAGGCGTGACATGTTCCAGCGCACCCAGGCCAGGGCTTTGGCAGTGGGCCGTGGCGAGAGCATGGCGCTGCTGCGTTGGGCAGCCATTTGCGCGATGCCCAGGGTTTCCAGGGTGCTGATGCGTTTGCTGCGGATCTGCTGGCGCTGGATTTCGCGGCCAGGGTCGCCGTAGCCACGCGCCGGGCTCAGCAGCACCAGGCGGCTGACGCGCGTGGGGTGCAGGCAGGCAAACGCGGCGGCGGTGATGGCCCCCAGCGAATGGCCCACCAGTACGCAGCGTTCGATGCTCAGTGCATCCAGCGTGTGCAGCAGTCGTTCGGCATAGGCCTCGGCGCGCGGCGCGGCAGGCGCCAGCGGCGTGGACTCGCCGTAGCCGGGGGCGTCCCAGGCAATCACCCGGGCGCCCTGGCCCAGTTGCAGCGCCACTTCCAGCCAGGAGCCAGCGCCCGAACCAATGCCGTGCAACAGCACCACGGCCGGGCCGCTGCCGGTTGTGCGCACCGCCTGTTGGCCGCCGGGCACGTCCAGCAGTTGCTGGGGGAAGCGGCTGGCCAGCAGGCCTTGCAGTTCGGTGCTGGGGTCGAGGTGTTCAGTGGCGTGCAACATGGCTTCAACCGCGCTTGATCGAGGCCAGAGGGTGCTCTGGCGGGTAGGTCGGGGTGATCGGCTTCTTGGCGCCGAGCATCACGCACATCAGCGCGTCTTCGTCGCCGATGTTGATTTCCTCGCGGTACACGCCTGGCGGCACCGAGATCACGTCGCGGTCGGTGAGGATGGTTTCGTAGCGCTCGCCGTCCTTCTCGATCACCACCTTGAGCTTGCCGCGCAGCACGAAGAACACCTCTTCAACGTCGGTGTGCAGGTGCGACGGGCCTTCGTGGCCGGCAGGAATCACCATGGTGGAGAAAGTGAAATGCTCCGACGGAATGGTGTTCATGTCGGTGCTCACCCCGGTGCCGCCGGTGCCGATGTAGCGCATCTGCGCGCGGCGGTACTTGGGGTCGTAGTCGGCCTGGAATTTCAGCGCGTTCCAGTCGTACTTGCGCGTGTCGTAGCGGGCGATGCGGGTCTGCATCCAGGCTTCCAGGCTGGCGCCTTCAGGGCGTTCCCAGCTTTTCGGGGCTTGTTGTTGTGCGGCTAGATCAGTCACGGCTGTCTCCTTCTCAGGGCATGACGAACCCGCCGTTGACCGGCAGGGTTTGTCCAGTAATGAAACGGGCAAGGTCGGAAAGGGCGAAGATCACCGCGCCGCTGACGTCCTCGGGCAACTGCGCGCGCTGGATGGCGCGCTGCTCGGTGTACAGGCGGTGGCGTGCCTCGGGCACGTAGGCGGTGGCTTCCACCAACACCAGGCCGGGGGCGATGGCGTTGACGGTGATGTTGTCCTTGCCCAGCTCGCGGGCCAGGCTGCGGGTCATGGCAATGACGGCGCCCTTGCTGGCGACGTAGGCCAGCAGGTTGGTGGCGCCCCACAGCGGGGTGTCGGAGGCCAGGTTGATCACCGCGCCGTGGCCGCTTTGGCGCAAGGCCGGCAGGCAGGCCCGGGTCATCAGCCAGGTGCCGCGCACGTTGACCTTCATCACCGTGTCCCAGGTGTCGATGTCCAGCTCTTCGCAGGTCTTGCCGCCGGAGTTGGTCACCGACGCGTTGTTCACCAGGCCGTCGAGGCCGCCCAGTTGTTGGGTGGCGGCGGCCACGCAGGCGTCGATGGACGCCGGGTCTGCCAGGTCCACCACCAGGCCGGTGACGTCCAGGTCCATGGCCAGCAGCTCGGCGGCGGCCTGCTGCACGCGGTCGGCAAGAATGTCGGCGATCACCACCCGCGCGCCGGCGCGGGCAATGGCTTCGGCAAAGGCCAGGCCCAGGCCGCGGGCGCCACCGGTGACCAGCACGCGGCGGCCTTCAAGCAGTCGAATGGAGGGCTTCATCATTTAGTACTCAGCATGGCTTTGGGCAGGTAATGCAGCACGCGCTTCTCGGCCCATACCACCGCGCCGTAGGCCAGCACGCCGATCAGGGTGAGCATGACAATGGCGACGAACACGCCACTGGTGTTGCCCTGGCCCTCGGCGTCCACCAGCAGGAAGCCCAGGCCCTGGTTGCCGCCCACCAACTCGCCGACGGTGACGCCGATGACGGCCAACGTGGAGGCGATGCGCAGGCCGGAGAACAGCGCGGCCATGGCCGAGGGGAACTCCACCAGGTGGAAGATCTGCCAGCGGCTGGCGTTCATGGTGCGCACCAGGTTGATCATGTCCGGGTCCACGGTGCGGATCGCCGACAGCACGTTGATCATCACCGGGAAGAACACGATCAGGATGGCGATCAGGATCTTGGGGTAGATGGTGTAGCCCAGCCACATCACGAACAGCGGCGCGAAGGCCACCTTCGGCGCAATCTGCAACGCCAGGATGTACGGCGACAGCATCGCCTCGGCCGACGGCGACAGGCCAAGGGACACGCCGATCATCACGCCCAGCAGGGCGCCCAGGCCGAAGCCGACGATGATCTCGAACGCGGTGATCAGGGTGTGCTTGAGCAGGCTGCTGCTGCCCCACATGGCCAGGCTTTCCTGGGCCACGCGGCTTAGCCTGGGCAGCACGAACTCGGGCATGCCCAGCAGCCCGGGGCCGAACTGCCAGGCCAGCAAAAACACAATCAGCAGGGCGAAGCTGCCCAGCACGGAGGAATTCAGACTTCTCATCAAGGGCTACCTGTGTTTATCCCGCGGCTACTTGGCGGCCGTCGTGGTATCGATGAACTGGTTGGTGTAGAGGTCTTCGAGCTTGGGCTCCTTGGCGACGATGCCTTCGCTCACGTAGAACTGGCGCACCTTGTCCAGGCGGGCCGGGTCGACCTGGCCGAGCACGGCCTGGTGGGCGTAGACGTTGTCGACGTACAGCTTGAAGGTGCGCTCCAGCGCCGCTTCCTTGCCGGCGTAGGCGGGCACCGCCTTGGCGAAGGTGACGGCGGCCGCGTGCGGGTCCTGGATGATGTCGCGCATGCCTTCCAGGGTGGCCTGCACCACGCCGCGCACCACGTCGGGGTGGTGCTTGATGGCGTCGTCAGAGGCGAGGATGGCCTGGGCCATGCTCTCGAACACCTGGTCCTGGGG
This sequence comes from Pseudomonas sp. GYB4201, assembly GCF_056312595.1. Classification (NCBI taxonomy): domain Bacteria; kingdom Pseudomonadati; phylum Pseudomonadota; class Gammaproteobacteria; order Pseudomonadales; family Pseudomonadaceae; genus Pseudomonas; species Pseudomonas sp. GYB4201. The sequence continues at coordinate 207,831 of NZ_JBWGIG010000009.1, forward strand.
GATCATCTTCACTTTTACCCCGGCGTCCTCGGCGTCCACCACCCAGTCGGCGACACCGGCCATGGCGTCAGCCTTTTTCGCCGAGAACAGTTGCCACACGCCCGCCGGGCCGGCCGCCTGCACGTCGACGTCGTCCTTGCCCAGCCCGGCCTTGCGCAGCGAGGCGAGCAGGGCGTAGTAGGTGGTGTCGGAGTAAGACATCACCGTCAGCGTCTTGCCCTTGAGGTCGGTGATCGAGTTGACGTTGGCGTCGGCGTTGGTGGCGATCATGGTCACGCCGCCCGCGCCCAGCACTGCCACCGCACGCACCGGAATGCCGTTGGCGCGCACCACGATCGGCGTATCGCCAATGGCGCCGCCCACCAGCGCGTTGCCGGCGCCGATCTGCTTGGCCACGTCGACCCCGCCCTTGGCGGCGATGAAGGTGACGTTCAGATCCTTGCTGCTGTAGTAGCCCTTTTCCTTGGCAATCACCCAGGGGGCGAAGGCTGGCAAGGTCGGCGGCGCCGGCAGCAGGTAGGTGACGTCCGTCTGCGCCTGGGCCAGGCCCGCAAGGCCCAGCCCGGCGGCGAGGATCGTGGTGGTGAACAGGGACTTGAACATGCGTGCTCCTGAATCGGTGATGGCCGTGAGGCGTTGATCAATGCAGTTCGGTGTCTTCGCCGACCTTCAGCAGCTCCATCAGCCGCCCGGCCAGCGGGCCGATCTCCGGCAGCTTGCGGCGCTCCAGCGGGTTGTTGCGGAAGGGCAGGTCCACCACGATTTCCTCGACGATGGTGCCGGGGCGGGCGCTCATCACCAGCAGGCGGTCGGACATGGCGATGGCCTCCACCAGGTCGTGGGTGATGAACAGCGCGGTCTTCTTCTCCTGGTAAAGCATTTGCGCCAGGTCCTGCTGCAGGATCATCTTGGTCTGCGCATCCAGGGCCGAGAACGGCTCATCGAGGAACAGCACCTGCGGGTCGATGGCCAGGGTGCGGGCCAGCGCCGCGCGCTGGCGCATGCCACCCGACAGTTGGAAGGGGTAGTGGTCGGCGAAGCCTTGCAGGTGGCAACGGTTGAGCAGATCTTCGGCGATGACCTTGCGCTGCTCCTTGGCCATGCCCTGAATCTCCAGGCCCAGCTCCACGTTGCGGCGGATGCTGCGCCAAGGCATCAGCAGGTCCTTCTGCAGCATGAACGCCACCTTGCGCACCGGCCCGGTCACCGCTTCGCCACCCACGAAGACTTCGCCTTCGCTGGGGCGGTACAGGCCCGAACCCATATTGAGGATGGTGCTCTTGCCGCAGCCGGACGGCCCGATGATCGACACCACCTCGCCACGGCGAATCTTGAAATTCACCTGGCGAATAGCGAACGGCGCTTCAGCCTTCCCCTTGGCCGGGAAGCACTTGCCGACCTGGCGAAACTCGATCTCGGTCGGCTCCAGGTCTTCCTTGGGAGCTTGCTGGTTCCATTGCGGGGTAACGGCATACATCTCTTTCACAGCCATTGGGGAAGCTCTCTGGTCTGTTTTATAGGTGATACGACGTTTAGTGCATGAACAATGCCAGCAGCGTTTCCCCACTAGATTTTTGAAAAAACCGTTATTTATTAGATGGTTAAATTCGAGTGGTTAATTTGTGCGCGTTCCACAGGTAAAACACGGTTTTCTATATGGCACGGATCTGCACACTGGCTGTGCGCGCGGTGTGTAACTGCGAGAAAAGAGTGCTTTTTCCGGTAACGTCGGCGATAGCGGCGTTTTGATGGCTTGTTTCGCTAATGAAATGCTTCCGACTCAACCCGTAGCAGCTGCCGCAGGCGGCGTCCTGACAATCACGGTACCCCAGCTATCCCCGCGCCTACCCACGACGCAGCGCGTCAGACGTGCCGCTCGTTCCACGTGGAACACTCCGGTCTAATTCCCAGGCCAGGCTAAGGGAAGTATCTGGAGAGGCCTTGCAGATTTGCGTTAGCGGCCACCTATGGGGTGTCGCGTCGTGCGCCACAGCGACCGCTTGTGCTGTAACCATCCAGACGAAAATGCTGGGGGCAATGCCTACGGGCAATGTCAATTGAGGGCGGCTCTAGCACAGGCCCGGCCGATAGTGCTCTTCTGGCTGGAGGTGCTAGCTCTTGCTAGGCCGGCTTAGTGACTAGTGATAAGAGGAGAATCCGCTCAAAAAGCCACCTAAAGGTAGGTGAATCGAACCATCCACCAATCTCCCGTTCTCGTACGCCCAGGATAGGTCGAGGGTTGTGGGGTGGCCGAGGCCTCAGGGTTTAACGCTGCACAACGCGCCTGGGTGCGTAATCCACCATAATTGCAGCCGGCCCGGGAGTTGCGGACGGCCGTTCCTTTGAAGGCGCCAGCCATCTTCATGGGCACCCGCCAGGGGCGGCGGGAGGGCATTGGTGCTCTGTGGTTGGATGTCCTTTGCTCACGCCTCTTCGCTAGCCAGAAAAAGGCTCTGCAAATCACCGCTAAGCGGATTGCGGTTGTTCCCGTGGGTTAACTCGAAGTCTTGGTCTACTCCCTCGATGAAGCTGGCACCATCAATGATTCCCAACAAATTAGATATAGTGTCAACCATGGTTTGCCGTATCACTTGAAGGAATGCGCGTTGCTGATCCTCATTTAATGAATTGAATAGGGCACGGGAATTTTGCCAGTATTTGTCGGATGCGTTGGTAGGGGGCGCTGAAAGTAATTCTTTATAAATCGATAAATTTTCGTCGATTACACATTTCTTAACGCTAGCCACAAAGTCTGCTGAATTAATTTTGCGCCTCGTTGAGTACGGGGATAGCTGCAGAGCAAAAGGTTGGTATGGGTGCATTAACCTGGTGTGTTGGAGTGGGGCAATTGACTGACCTCATTAGGTCGTTACTCACTCCAAAGGTTTACGAAGGCTTCAAACGAATCGGAAATATAAAAGATAGCTTTTGAGTTTGTATCGAAGGCCTCGATGCTTGCTGGTTCGATCTCGAAATTTAAACAAATCAGGTAGGCTCCAGCATCTCTAGCAATCGGTAAGAATTTCTCAGGTAGCCCATCAATGCAGTTTGGCCTCGAGTACCACAATACAGAGTAAGGGGCTGGAGTAGGAAGGAATGTGAAGAACTCACTTACGCATGTGGCTTCCTGGGCGCAGATCGGGAAGGACGATATTTCAGGGACGGCTTCATTCGCGTATTTTAAGAGGTCTATATAGCTTTCCGGAAATTCAACCCCAAGAGCTTCTTGAACATAAAAAATGGTCCGCGTGGCAACGGGCGATCGCTTTTCTATTCCGAACGAATTCCAGTCAAAGTCCATAGGTTTTCCGATTAATCACTCAGATTAGCATTGCAATGAAGAATACACGCTAAAAGTCGAGCCATACCTTATCCGTCCTAGCAGCTTTTGCTATTGCCTCTGAGTCGTCGTCTGGGGAAAGCTTGTTAATGAATTGCATTAAGTTGCAGTCTAGACATACCATTGCATCGCCTTCGTCAATAGAGTCATGGAACCAATAGAAGACTTTGCCTGATTTCGAGTTTAAACAAAATTGATCGCCTCCTGAAGCTTCTCCGAACGCATAAAACTCAGGGGGTAACTGATGCTCATACATTTCTGCTTTGTAGTAAACATTGCTATCGTCTGAGTTTGTTCCGTAAATTAGATCGATAACAAATTTTTTCCGTTTGGTATGATGTAGAATCTCAAGTTTGGCGCCGCGATTAAATGTAATAGCTCCTCCAAAATCGTTAATTATCTCCATGAGATGCAGATCTAATGTTTGTCCATTTGGGAGGCATTGTGGTGTTGTTCGGGCGACGGTACGTATGGCTTGTGCCCCAAGGGCATACTTCATATTGATGCTTGTAGGTGTCATATATTAACTGCCTTGAGCCATATTGTTGTGGTCAGTAAGAAGGGGCTAACAAAAATTCGAGTGTAAGTGTGAGAGATTTTTTTGATCGTTTCGTTAAGTGTAAATAAAGATTTTCTATCTGTCGACAAGTATGAAATTCCGGCCATATGCCTGTCAGCGATAGTGCCCCTTCGACGCGTCAAGCGCATTGATTATTTCGATATCGGTTAGCACCAGACCTTCTCGGCGCTGAAGGTCAATGTTCTTCCATTCCTCATTTTCGGCGATTTCAGTAATGCTCAGTTCGATTTTTTCCGACCTGAAAAAGTCGATAATTGAACGAATGTTCTCTTCGTGCTGAAGGTGGTCGTTCATATACAACTGGCAAGTATAAAATGGGCCTCTGCTACCCATTAGTAACATTTTGGAAGCGCTTGCCAGCGCCCAGCCAAGCTGAGAATGTAGGGATTTTGTAGCAGCCAAATTTTTGGTGGGGACGGCTGCAGCTATACTTATTTTAGGCATTAAAATTACGCCGGAATATTAGGGTTGAGTGGGCGATCTTCGTGTTGCTTTAGCACTAATGTCGAATATTTTTGCAAATAAATGATGTTGAAAGGTTTGCCTTGGCTGATTCTGTTTGTTTCTTGTTGTGGGGTGTTTTTACTCAAAGAAACCATTGTTTTCATCCAGCATGTTAATTATGCTGGACTCTTCTACGTCATATTTTTCCAGACCTCCAGCCGAGATGCCCTCCCAGTTTTGGTTTGAGCAAATCTCTATATATCTGAGGGGCACATTCCGAGACTGGAAAAATTTTGCTATATCTCGGATTTCTTTTGCACGCTCAACATGATCGTTGCCGAAAAGCTCGCAGGTGTAAAAAGGCTCGTTATCACCTGTGGCAAGTTTTTTTTGCGCTCCTATTATCGACAACTTTAGACGGCGGTGCAGGAATTTTATTGCCTCAATATCTGAGATTGGATGGGCGACAGCAATGCTAATTTTCGACATGTCGTAGTAGTTTCCGTCGGGAATGGTTGTGCGGCTACTTCAAGACTCGAAGGGTGCAGCGTGATCTTGGCGGTTGGAGGTTTCGTAAATTGCAGGGCCCCCTTGGATGCGTCATCAAGGGGGGCAAACGAAATTGGTGCCAATCAGGATTGAACTGAAGACAGTGCGTCATTGGCCGACGACGAAGGCACCCACATTGTTCCCTGCTGGGCTGTTTCATCCCGATGTGCCTTCTCAATGCGGTACAGCAACTCCTCCCCCAGCAGCTCCCGGTCCACCTTTTGTCCATCAGTCGTACGCAACCCACCGTAGTTGAAGCCAACCAGGTGCTTGCGGAATCCTTTGCCTTTAAAGGCATCGGCCACCTTCATGGGCGGCCACCAGCGCTTTCTGGCGAAGTGAGGTAGCGTATTGGTCTTTTCTGGGTAGATGTTGAGTGCCAGCCCGAGTTGGATGTCCTGCCAGGTGCTGAAGCGCTCGATCTCGAAGCTCTCGATGGAGGTGTACGGCACGATCCCATCGGCGTTGAAGAACTGGATGCCGTCGTCCTTGAGGATCATGAGTGGTATCGATCCTGCTTTTCGATTCAGGAAGGCCATCGCGAACGCATAGAGGGTGCTGGCCAGCAGGATGTAGGCCAAGGCAGTGGAACCCATGCGAATGGCTTGAATAGTGATGGGTAAGGCCAGGAGGCCCATGAGCAACGCTCTAATCAGAACGCGGCGCCCTTCACAAAAATAAAGTTCAGTAGTTGGCTTTTGCATTTTGTCCTCCATTGACAATTCTTGATCAAAAAAAGTTTCATTAGTTCGATGTTAGATGCTTATACTTTACCCTCTCTCTTGTGTATGCGTCGGTTGCTGTTAGGGTACACGCAACTCCGTAACGGAAATTTCTTCTTCTGGAAATGTGACCAGTACAGAAATCATAAGGTCGCTTCTGGTTTCTTCTTCTGTCCATAATGGAATATCTATTAAAGCTTCGCGTCCATTGTCCATTTCGAAAATATTTGATAGTTCAAGGAAGTTGTCTGGGGGCAGTGTGAGTGTCTGTCCATATTCAAAGATTACCCTCTGTAAATCAGGAACGTTCGTTCTTCCCAACCAATGGTTGACGGAGATTTTAGCAAAATCTCCAACGGACAAAGAGGATGCTAGTTCAAATAACTTTGCTTTTAGGTTTTTTGATAAGTTCATTTTTCCCGCCGGCTGAAAAAATGTGGCTGTGATGTTATGTAAGGTACCAAATCAAAAACTCGTAGAAGCTGTGCCATCGAGCTGAGATTTTTTTTGCTAGGAAGTCATTCCTGTCAGCGAGACCAAAATCGAAAATACAACCCGTTTCAATGTCGAGTAGATATCCGCCCTCGCCTTGTAGAGAGGTGAGGTATATTAAATTGTTCGGGAGTTCCCATACTTCGTGAATGAAGCGGGTGCCTTCTAAAATTTGCTCGCTTGGTTCGCATACGTCCATAATGTATTCGTTCGATGCGGTGCTTGCAAAGTTGGTCGGGCAATATCTGGTGTAGAACTCGGCGAACTCGCTTGCTACAGGGATTTTCAGATTGTTAATTGCTATTTTTGCTAATTGCTCATCTGTTCTATGGAATTCCCCAGCCTGCTTTTCAATCAAGGTTAAAAGCGTTGTTGGAATCATTGTTTCACCCTCTTGACGCGGCCTCACCAGTTTTGTGTGGCCTATTTTCAAGCAGTTTCCTCTCGAGCGGAGCGTGAGGGTTTTTCTTTCTTTCGAAGGGGTTAAGGGACATCCGCCTATTCTTGTGTCATCAGAAATTGTGTATTTTGGCTCAGTTAAATAACGGTCCTTTGCCACTTTGGCTGGAGTGGTGCGGTTGCTTGCAGCTGTTCTGGAGATCCGTTCCTCATGATATAGCGTGTGTCATCTGTGCGGTGCTGCGCTGACCATGCAATCGCGCCCTTACCCGAGTTCAATTCCTGAGGTCTGCTTCGGTTGGTCCAGTTGGTAGAAATAGGACATGGCGTTCTTCGGGCCTCACCAAGCCCACGGCTCAATAAGCAAAGCTGCGGTATTGCCTCGCCGCTGATTCTGTGACCGATAGTGATGCGTTAGAAGGTACCCGATGTGCGCGCTAATTATTATAATCTGGCTTGATATTTTGTTATCTTCCAAGCATCTTCTTCAGCTATAGAGTTTGCGTGTAGTGCTTTGAGGGCGTTTTTTATATAGGTGCACCCAAGTTCGTTGTCTTTATTGGCGAGCACTTGGATTGCTTCGTGTGTTTCGTTCGGGTATGCCGCCACAATGAGGGCGCTAGGCTCGTTGCTTAATAGTTCCTGTAGTGCATCGGGCAACAATCCAGTATAGTACTTTTCTAGGCTTCCCAATATGTCGGATTTCATGTGATTTCTAGATTTCGCTATAATAAATATAGAGTGTCTATTGTCTCGTAATTTATCAACGTCATCATTGATAACGCTTTGGAACTCCCGAAGATAAGTGAGAGAGTTGCTGGCCCCTTTTTTGATTTCAATATTTTCGCCAAATTGTGAGGTGAGATGTTTTAGGGTTTTTAATTCTAGTATTTTGGAGTGCGCAAGCTTTGTACCTATAGTGCGCCACTCGAAGATGCTGGTTTTTGGTGCTTTGAGATTGTTTACAAGGTTTGCCCAGTTGTTATTTGGGGTGGCCTCGTTTTGCGCCAGCAGTGTAAAGGTGTCTAGTCGATCATCTTTAATTTGAAGGATGTTGTCCCAAAGGCAAACACCCTTATTTTTGAAGTAGAATATGCTCATCGCTACGGCTTCTTGAAATAAGTATGGTCTTGGTCTCCAACGCTGAGAGAGGTTTTTGTTCCGTCTATGCCGGTTACCTCAGTGTTGAAATGCGGGCCGTGATTGTCAAGTTTATGGCCTAGAGAATGTTCTCTCAAGGTGACAGTTTTTCCGTTTTTAAGGTGGAATATATAAACCCGACCTTCGACATATTGTTCTTGATCTCGAATTTTTTCCCTGTAAATTGTGTCTGGCTGTTGGCTCCTAGGAACTCCACCAATTTCTTTTGCTTTTCGGAAAGCGCCATTGCGAGAAAGACTACTGTCGCTGCCCTTTGGTAATTGGGCATCATTTTCCCCGGCGGTTGGGAGAGGGTCATCCTCAGAAGAGCAGGGGCAGCTTGCCGATTTTACCGCCAACCCCAACGGATCCACCCACCCCGTAGGGTTAGGCACATACCGATAATTATTCAACCCGCCCGCCAACTTAATCGGGTCAGGCGTCAAAAACCGTCCTGTCCCCGGATTGTAGTACCGATGCCGGTTGTAATGTAGCCCCGTCTCCACGTCGAAATACTGCCCCTGGAACCGCAGCGGGTTCTCTACCTCCGCCACTTCCAGCTTCTTGACGCTGCCATATGCCCGGTACTGCGCCGACCACAAGATTGCCCCCGCAGCGGAAGTCAGTTCCTGCGGTGTACCCAGGTGGTCCAACTGGTAGTAATAGGGCAGGGCGTTCTTCGGGCCCTCACCGTCAACCATCGCCAGGGGCCTGAACGTCCCCGGCTCATACACGTAGCTGCGGTAATGCCCCGCCGCCGATTCGGCAATCAGCCGCTCGCCCTGCCAGATGAACGCGGTGGTGTTGCCGCCCACGGCTTTCTCGATCCGCCGCCCGAACGCGTCGTACCGGTAAGTCGCCACCTGCCCGTTGGGCAGCCGCGCTTGCACCAGGCGGTGCTGGGCGTCGTAGGCGTATTCGGTGACCAAGCGCTGCCCGGCGCCGCGGCGCTCGCGGCTGAGGTTGCCGTAGGCGTCGTAGTCGTAGTGGGCGTCGCCCTGCATCAGCAGGCGGTTGCCCTGCACGTTGACGCGGTTGCCGTCGAGTGCGGGCACCTGGCTGAGCAGGTTGCCGGCCGGGTCGTGGCTGAAGGCCTCGGTGAGGTCGCCGCGTACGGTTACCAGGCGGTCCAGTGGGTCGTAGTGGTACTCGCGCAGGCCCTTGCGGCTGTCGCTGATGCGGGCCAGGTTGCCGTTGGCGTCGTAGTCGTAGAAGCGGGCCAGCAGGCGCTGTTGGTGCTGGGTGACCTTGTGTTCGGTGAGGCGGCCCTGTTCGTCGTAGTGGTACTGGCTGAGCAGTTGGCCTTGCTGGCGTTGCTGCTCGCGGCCCCCTGCGTAGCTGTGGCGGGTCAGGGGCTGGCCGTTGAGGTCGATGGCGCTGAGGTTGCCGCCGCGCTCGTGGCGGTAGTCCAGGGTGCTGCCGTCGGGCAGCCGCGCATGGCTCAGTTGGCCCAACGCATCGTAGCGGTAGTGCAGGGTGGCCCAGCCCTGGTGCTCGGTGGTCAGGCGGTCCTGCAGGTCGTATTCGTAGGCCAGCGGCCAGTGGCCGTCGTCGACGTTGACCAGGCGGCCCAGGGCATCGTAGCGGTAGTGGATCTGCTCGCCATCGCCCAGGGTTTTCACCAGCAATCGGCCGGCGCTGTCGCGCTGGTATTGGGTGATCAGTTCGCTGCCGTCGTCGCCGAACTCGGTTTTCTTGATCAGTTGGCCGTTGAGGTCGTAGGCGTAGGCGGTGCGCCGGCCGTCGAAGCCGGTTTCCTGCTGGATCAGGCCGTTGACGTGGTAGTCCAGGTGGTACTGCTCGCCGCGCTCGTTTTCGATGTCGGTCAGCAGCAGGCGGGCGTTGTCGTAGCGGTAGCTGAGCTGGCTGCCGTCGGGGTTGATGCGGCGGCTCACCAGGTGCAGGTTGTCGGCGTATTCATAACGGGTCACGCGGCCCAGTTCGTCGCGTTCGCTGGTCAGCTTGCCGTAGGCGTTGTAGGTGAAACCGCGGGTGCCGCCGCCGGGCAGTTGCACCTGCGTCAGGCGGCCAACGGCGTTCCACTGGTACTGCGTGACGGCGCCGCGCTCATCCTGGCGGGTAATCTGCCGGCCCATGGCGTCGTAGCGGTAGCGCCGCTGGCCGCCGTCGGGAAGTTGCTCCTCGATCAGATGGCCCAGTTTGTTCCAGGTCAGCAGGTGCTTGCTGCCGTCGGCGTAGTAGATGTCCAGCAGGCGGCCGCGGGCGTCGTAGCTGAAGCTGGTGGCGTTGCCGCTGGGGTCAAGCTGGTAGGTGATGTCGCCCTGGGCGTTGCGTTCGTATTTCCACTCGGCCTTGCCACGCTGCACCGCGCTGACGAAGCCGTTGTCGTACTCGTAGGTGGTCGGCGCGTCTTCGGCCGGCACTACGGCGGTCAGGCGGCCGGCGTCGTTGTACTGGAACTGGGTAATGGCGCCGAGGGGGTCTTTCTCCGCCACCAGCCGGCCTTTTTCGTCGTAGGCCTTTTCGTGTTCGGCACCGTCGGGGTCCACCTGCTTGACCAGGCGGGCGTTGTCGTCGTGAACGTAGACTTCCTGGCTGCCATCGGCATTGAGCACGGTGACGCTGCCGTCATCGCCCCAGGTGTAGTGCGCGTCCATCTGGGCGAAGTTGGCCCAGTGATGGATGCAGCGCGCCGATTTGCCCACGCCTTCCCATTCCCAGAAGAACGTGGCGCCGCCCGCCAGTTGGCGCTGCCGGATGACGTGCTGGGCGTCATAGGCGTACCGCTCGCTTTCGCCGACCGCGTTGGTGGCTTCGACCAGGCGGCGCTGGTCGTCGTAGCGGTAGGTCACCAGGTTCTGCAGGGTCTCCCAGGCGTCGTCGAGGTTGTCGGCCAGGCGGCTGGCCTGGTAGTCCACCCCCACGATCACGGTGCGGTCATAGCGCAGCAACAGGGCGCGGCCGGCGCCGTTGTCGACACGCTTGATGCGGCCCAGGATGTCGCGCTGCAGGTGCAGGCGGTTGCCATAGGCGTCGCTGATGGCGAACAGGCTGGCGTCGTGGCGGTTGAAGCGGAAGTGGTAGAAGCGCGCCTTGTCACCGGCCTGGGTCAGGATCAGTTCACTGGGGTCGTCGCCCAGGTAGATCGCTGCCTTGGACAGGCTGTTGGTGATGGCCGGGCGCTTGATGCTGGGCAACGGGAATTCGGTGCTGCGGTTTTCGTGGTCCAGCCACACAACCTTGTCACCCTCGATGGTCACGCGCTGGGCCAGGGCATGGCTCCAGCCCGGGCCCAGGCCGCATTCGGTTTCCACGGCGGAGGTGCGGTACAGGCGGGTCCATTCGAAGGGCAGCACACCGTCGAGCTGGCCGTCGGTGAGTGTCAGCAGTTCTTCGCCGGTGACCATCGATACGGGGCAGCCGTTGGTGCAGGTGGCGGTGCAGGCGTCGGCGGGCTTCTCGTCACCGTTCTTCGACTGTTTGGCGGCATCGTCGGGTTTGCTGGCCTCTTCGACGGTGACCTTCTTGTTCGGTGCCTTGGGGACGTCCAGCGTATCGGCGGCCACCTTGTCGATGCCTTGTGCGGCGCTGCTGATCTGCTTGGTGGTTTTCGCCGAGCTGTTGACCACGGTTTCGGAGGCCGTCACCAGCGGCACCAGGTTTTTTGCGTGTGGCTTGAGTTGGTGGCTGGTGCTGATGTCGATCAGCGCCTGCACGGCGTCCTGCAGGAACATCCTGGCACCGGTGGCCGCCCCGGCAACGCCCCCCGAAATGCTGAGGCGTACCACCAGGCCAATACCGCCGGACAGCACGACGCCCAGGATGAAGTTGATCAGGAAGTCGGTGGTGAACTCGCCAATGGCCTCGGCCACCATGGTGGGGGGCAGCATTTGCACCCAGGTCAGCAAGGCCATGGTGTACAGGTACATCAACAGCGGGTCGCTGAGAATGGTCAGTGCGGTGGACAGCAGTTCGCTGGCCTGGGCCTTGAGCTTCTGGAAGTCGGCTTCGTTGATCAAGGTCAGCAGGCGGGCCATGTTCTGGTCCAGGTTGGCCAGGATCGAGAAGGCTTTCTTGATGTCGTCCCACAAGGATTTCAGGGCTTTCTTGATACCGTCGCGCAATGCCTGGTTGGCTTGCTGCAGGCGCTTGGGATCGCCTTCGGGCGCAAAGCTCTGCCATTTGGGCTGTATGGAACTTGTCCATTGCTGGCTGAGCCAGTCATGCAGGCTGGCGACAATGCCGTCGTACGAGCCATACAGGGTGTCCAGTTCTGCCTGGCCCACCTTTGGGTAAAAGCTGAGGCGGTACTGCTGGTTGGGTACGCAGCCCTGGATCTCGGCCATCCCCATTTTGTCCAGGTTGCCGCTGAACGCCTGGCCGCCGTTGTCGCCCACGGGCTCGATGAAATAGGGCGTGTTACCGATAGGCACGAACGTTGAGGAGTCGAAGCGGTGCAGCAGCGTCAGCTTGCCGTTGACCGGGCACGTGGCATAGGTCGCGACCTTCTTGTCGCCCTTGTCGGCGTCCTTCTTGCTGAGGGTGCTGACCTCGTCGCTGACGCGAATTTCCTGGTCGATGTCCATCGCCCAGCCGGTCAACCAGCCGTCTGCCAGTTCCTTGTAATGGGTCAGGCTGTTGGCCTTGAAGTCGGCCAGCATCTTGTTCGCGTCAGGCGGCGTTGCGCTTAGTACGTAAGCGTCGAAGACGGCCAATATGGGGTTGAGGTTCATTGCAGGACTTCCTGTTCCAGATAGGCTCTGACACGCGTACCCAGCGTTTCTTGCGGTGCGGCGGCGCGTTTGACGAAGTGCTCGACCTTGAGCCGCAGGTTTGACTCGGGCAGGGCGAAATACAGTGGCGCGTGGTCCTCACGCAGCCATTGCATCAGGTTGTCGACCAGGGTTGACGGGTCGGCGGTGCTCAGTTGCTCCAGCAGCGCCGAGGGCACTTGCCACCACGGGTAGGGCGGTACATCGCGTACCACGCCGCCTGGGCTGGGCAGGGCGTGGTCGTTGATCCAGTAGCGCTGGAACACCGGCAGCAACGCGCCGCGCGCCTCGCCCAGCAGCGTCAAGATTGGCAGCAGGTGGCGGCCGTCCCAGAAGCGGAAGAACACTTCGGCGCCATCCGGCATGATGACCTGGGTCAGCCCGCGCAAATGCTCGGCAACGACTTCCGGGCTGTGGCGCGAAACCGCCAGCCAGCCCCAGTCCTTGTCCTCGCAGCCATCGATCCAGTCCAGCATCGGGCTGTCCGCCGCCAGTGGGTCGACGTAGGGCATCACCTCTTTCCAGCCGGCATAAGGCGTGCCGCCCCAGACAGGAATGGGCGCGGTAGGGGTGGCCAACTGGTAGTAACGCACCAACGGCTGGGCATCGCTGGCGCTGCCCAGTACCACGTAGAGATGTTCGCCAGCTGCCAGCGGGTGTTGCTCCAGCCATTGCTTGGCGCTTAATGAATCAGATGGCACAGGCACCGTCCTTGCACTTCTCACACTCCTCGCAGAACGGCGCATTGCGCTTCAGCGTATTGATCTGCGCCGGGGTCAACAGCGCCCCGGCCACGGCGTTGGCCGCCTGCTTGAGCAACCCCGGCAACAACGCCGCGATCGCCGTGCCTACGCCGGCGCTGCCGCCCTGGTTCATCTTGATGGTGGCGCCGCTGAGCGTGACGCCGCTGCCATCGACCTTGATGAAGCTGCCACCCGCCTTCAGCGTCAGCTCGGCGCCCGCTTCGAGTACCACCTTCTGCCCGCTGCTCAGGTGAATCTCTTGCCCGGCCTCGATGAACTGCCCCACGGCAATTTTCAGGTGCTGGTTCTGCCCCACGGTCAGGTGGTCGTCGGCGCGGGTTTCCACTTTGCGGTCCAGGTCCACGGTGAAGTGTTCCTCGGCCTTGTACTCGGTGTACGCGTTGGCTTCGACGGTGTCGTGGCGCTGGTTGCCCACGCGGATTTTCTGGTCGTGCTCGATGTTCTCGTCCCAGTCGCGCTGGGCGTGCAGGTAGATCTGCTCCTGGCCGGCCTTGTCCTCGATGCGCAGCTCGTTGTAGCCGCCGGCGCCGGGGCT